>NZ_JBQENN010000013.1:0-45156 GCF_052044625.1 Pseudomonas sp. 22515 | reverse complement strand
GCGGCCCCGAATGCATCAGGCGCCTTTCAGGGCCTTGATCTTGGCCTGCAACCCTTCCAGGGTCTGCTCGCCCATCAACTGCTCACGCACCTTGCCCTTGTCGTCGATGATGTAGGTCACCGGCAAGGCCTCGCTACGCGGCAGGTCATAGCGCTCGGCCGGGTCCTGGGCGAGCACGGTGAAACCGATACCCAGGGTTTCGGCAGCCTGCTTCAGGTCCTGCCCCTGCAAACCGTCGAAGTTCACCCCCACCACCTTGATGCCCTCAGCCGCCCATTGCTTGGCCGCCGCATTCAGTTCCGGGATTTCGGTACGGCACGGTCCGCACCATTCAGCCCAGTAGTTGAGCACCAGCCAGTGCCCTTCGATCTGTTCGGCCTTAACCGTATTACCGTGTTGGTCCACGCCGTAATCGGCACCGCAACCACCGAGCAACAGGCTCGCGGTGATGGCCAGTACTGCTGCCAGACGCCTTGCCATGGGTCAATCCTTCTCGAGTTTTAAAGCAAATTGGTCAGTCGCTGCGGTTAGAATAGCCGCCACACCCAGCTGGATGCGACCCGACATGACTGATCTCACGCTCTATCATAACCCGCGCTGCTCGAAATCCCGCGGCGCCCTGGAACTGCTCGAAGCCCGCGGCTTGGCCCCGACCATCGTGCGCTACCTGGAAACCCCGCCCGACGCGGTCACCCTCAAGGCCCTGCTCGGCAAGCTGGGCATCGCCCCGCGTCAATTGCTGCGCAGCGGCGAGGACGAATACAAAACGCTGAACCTGGCCGACCCGGCACTGACCGACGCGCAACTGATCGAGGCCATGGCCCAGCACCCCAAACTGATCGAGCGGCCGATCCTGGTTGCCGGTGACAAGGCCGTGGTCGGTCGCCCGCCGGAAAAGGTGCTGGAGATCCTGCCGTGAGCGCGCCCTACATCCTGGTGCTGTATTACAGCCGCCATGGCGCGACCAGCGAAATGGCCCGGCACATCGCCCGCGGTATCGAGCTGGCCGGCATGGAGGCACGCCTGCGTACGGTGCCAGCGATTTCCACCGAATGCGAAGCGGTGGCCCCGGATATTCCGGCCAGTGGCGCGCTGTACGCCACCCTTGACGACCTGCGCCACTGCGCTGGCCTGGTACTGGGCAGCCCGACCCGGTTCGGCAACATGGCAGCGCCACTCAAGTACTTCCTCGATGGCACCAGCAGCCTTTGGCTAGGCGGTGAGCTGGTCGGCAAACCGGCTGGCGTGTTCACCTCCACCGCCAGCCTGCACGGCGGTCAGGAAACCACCCTGCTGTCGATGATGCTGCCGCTGATGCACCACGGCATGCTGGTGATGGGCCTGCCCTACAGCGAGTCGGCACTGCTCGAGACCCGTGGCGGCGGCACGCCTTATGGCGCCAGCCACCACGCAGGCGCCGATGGCAAGCGCGAACTCGACCCGCACGAAATCGCCCTGTGCCGTGCCCTGGGCCAACGCCTGGCGACCACGGCCAAGGCCCTGGAGGCGGCGCGTGGCTAGAAAGCCCAAGGCATTGCCGCCGGTCCAATGGCTGGTACCCCGCCTGCGCCTGACGCGGGCATTGAGCCTGGCATGCTTCTTCGGCCTGATCGCCCTGCTGGTGGTGAACAACCTGTGGTTCGCCAACCTGCATGGGGCCCGGGTCGAGGTGATCCTGGCGATCGAACTGGTGCCGTTGCTGTTGCTGTTGCCCGGCATGCTGAAAGGCAGCGCCCGGGCGCATGCCTGGACCTGCTTCGTGGTGAATATCTATTTCATCAAGGGCGTGCTGGCAGCGTTCGACCCGTCGCGGGCGGTATTCGGCTGGCTTGAAGTGCTGGTGAGCCTGGGGCTGTTCATTGCCGGGCTACTGTACGTGCGCTGGAAGTTCCAGCATGAGCGGCGCATGGCAGGCGAAGGCAGTTAGATTTTTCGCGGGCACGCCCGCTNCGTGCCCGCGAATGGGAGCAACACAAGGCTCAATGGTTGACGGTATGCGCCAGCATCACCGACAACTGGCACAGCGGCCGCCCGCTCTCTGCATGCCACTGGTTGAACGCCTGCTGCACCAGAGCCAGGTCGCGCTGGCTGGTGGGCTGCTTGTCGATCACCTTCTGCGCAATCAACGCCGCTGCCATGTCATCGGTCGGGATGAACGTGTCCTTGCCGACCATGCGCAAGAACCGTGGCGCCGACAACCCGCCCAACTGGTTGCCGTGCTTGGCCAGGTACTTCCACAAGCCGACAATGTCGGTCACTGGCCAGTCGGCGATGAACGCACCAAAACTGCCATGCGCCTTGGCGATATCCAGCACCATTTGCGCATTGCGCGGCACGCTCTTGAGCTTGCCCAGGTGGCGGATAATGCGCTCATCCTGCATCAACCGTTCCAGGTGCTCGGCGCCCATCAGCACCACTTTCTCCGGGTCGAAGCCGAAGAATACCTGCTCGAACGCCGGCCACTTGGCATCCACCAGGCTGTGCTTGAGCCCGGCGCGAAACACCCGCAGGGCCAGTGTCGACAGGTAGCGGTCGTCACTGATGTCGCGCAGTTGCGCCGGCGTGCGCGGCTGCGGCAGGAAAGCCTCCAGCGCCTGGGCCGAGCCAAAGCGGTTCAGGCAGTACTCATGCAACCACTGGTAATCGCGCATGGGCTCAGATGTTCAGCACGTCGAGGAAACGCGGGGTAGCGTTTTCGTCGATCTTCAGGCTGGTGAAGTCAAACAGGTTCCGGTCGGCCAGCTGCGACGGTGCCACGTTCTGCAGGGCACGGAAGATGCTCTCGGTACGGCCCGGGTGCTTGCGTTCCCACTCCACCAGCATGTCCTTGACCACCTGGCGCTGCAGGTTTTCCTGCGAGCCGCACAGGTTGCACGGGATGATCGGGAATGCCTTCATGTCCGAGTAGGCCTGGATGTCCTTCTCGCTGCAGTAGGCCAGCGGGCGGATCACCACGTTGCGGCCATCGTCGGCGCGCAGCTTCGGCGGCATGCCCTTGAGCGCGCCGTTGAAGAACATGTTGAGGAAGAAGGTTTCGACGATGTCGTCGCGGTGATGCCCCAGCGCCATCTTGGTGGCGCCGATTTCGTCGGCGAAGGTGTACAGGGTACCGCGGCGCAGGCGCGAACACAGCGAGCAAGTGGTCTTGCCTTCGGGTACCAGCTCCTTTACCACCGAGTAGGTATCCTTCTCGACGATGTGGTACTCGACCCCCAGTTCCTTGAGGTAGGCCGGCAGTACGTGCTCAGGGAAGCCCGGCTGTTTCTGGTCCATGTTCACCGCAACGATCTCGAACGTGATCGGTGCCACCTTCTGCAGGTGCAACAGAACGTCGAGCATGGTGTAGCTGTCCTTGCCGCCGGACAGGCAGACCATGACCTTGTCGCCATCCTCGATCATGTTGTAGTCGGTGATGGCTTCGCCAGCGAGACGACGCAGGCGTTTTTGCAGTTTGTTCTGGTTGACCGAGAGGGTGCCCATAGCGCTTGGATCCGCGAGGTGTGACAAAAGCCGGCTATTTTACGCACAAACGCGACGCCGCTGTAGGCATTCCGATAAAGACTTCAATGTAATCAACAGCACGGCTTACAGCGCAATTTGCTCTAAAAAGCGCGGTTTATGTGGGTAACGGCTTCCTATACTGCGACATAAGGCCACATTACCGCTTGCATCGGTGTTAGGGCCTCGGGCCGCTTGCGCTCCATATTGGGGGGCGTTTGGCAACATTGAGAGGAGTGATCGGCATGATTCATCACGTTGTGGGGCTGTTTACCCATCCCGATCAGGAATGGCGGGAGATTCGTGGCGAAGAAGAAACCATCAGCCACATGTACCTGACGCACACCCTGATCCTCGCGGCGATTCCTGCCGTTTCGGCGTTTATCGGCACTACCCAGGTGGGCTGGGTGATCGGTGACCGGCCAGCAGTGATGCTGACCATGGAAAGCGCAATCTGGATGAGCATCATGTCCTACCTGGCCATGCTCGCCGGGGTGGCGGTAATGGGCGCATTCATCCACTGGATGGCCCGCACCTACGATGCCAACCCGTCCATGGCGCAATGCATCGCTTTTGCCACCTACACCGCTACCCCCTTGTTCATCGGTGGCCTGGCGGCGCTTTACCCGCACCTGTGGCTGGGCATGCTGATCGGCACTGCCGCCATCTGCTACACGGTGTACCTGCTGTATGTCGGCTTGCCGACGTTCATGAACATACCGTCGGATGAAGGCTTCCTGTTCTCCAGCTCGGTGCTGGCAGTGGGCTTGGTGGTACTGGTGGCAATCATGGCCGCTACCGTGATTATCTGGGGACTGGGCGTGGGGCCCGTCTACACCAACTAGAACAGACCTAACCAACACTGGGGCATCAACCAGGGGCCGCCGCAAGGCGGCCTCTGGCTGTGCGCTGACCGGTGACTCGGCAAGCCACCTGCGCTTGCGGCATAATGCCTGGTCAGGAGAACCGCCCCGCCATGCCCGAGCAGCTCAAACAACGCGTCGAAACCTGTTACCAGCAAGCCGAAGCCTTTTTCAAACGCCGCTTCCCGCGCCCCGAAGTCAGCTTCAAACTGCGCGGGCAAAAAGCCGGCGTCGCCCACCTGCACGAGAATCTGCTGCGCTTCAACCTGCAGCTCTACCGCGAAAACCAGGAAGACTTCCTGCGCCAGACCGTGGCCCATGAAGTGGCACACCTGGTTGCCCACCAGCTGTTTGGCGACCGCATCCAGGCCCATGGTGAAGAGTGGCAGTTGATCATGCGCGGGGTGTATGAACTGCCGCCCAATCGTTGCCATAACTATGACGTGCAACGGCGCGCAGTGACCCGCTACATCTACCGCTGCCCGTGCCCGCAAAGCGACTTCCCGTTTACCGCGCAGCGGCACAAGCTGGTGCACCAAGGGCGGCGATACCTGTGCAAGCGGTGCCGGGAAATCCTGGTGTACAGCGGCGAGACGCGGGTCGAATAGATCGGGGGTCGCTTGCACCGGCCCTTTNGGAGCGGGTTTACCCGCGAAAGGGCCGGAACAGGCCATGCACAAATCCCAGGCATGAGAAAGGCGACCCGAGAGTCGCCTTCCTGTACCCGCCTGGGCCTTACTTCTCGACGAAGGCACGCTCGATCAGGTAGTCACCCGGCTCGCGCATGCGCGGGGAGATCTTCAGGCCGAAGCTGTCCAGCACTTCGCTGGTCTCGTCGAGCATGCTCGGGCTGCCACAGATCATCGCGCGGTCGTCTTGCGGGTTGATCGGCGGCAGGCCGATGTCACTGAACAGCTTGCCGCTGCGCATCAGGTCGGTCAGACGGCCCTGGTTTTCGAACGGCTCGCGGGTCACGGTCGGGTAGTAGATCAGCTTGTCGCGAACCGACTCACCGAAGAACTCGTTCTGCGGCAGGTGCTCGGTGATGAACTCGCGGTAGGCCACTTCGTTCACGTAGCGCACGCCGTGCACCAGGATCACTTTTTCAAAGCGCTCGTAGGTTTCCGGGTCCTGGATGACGCTCATGAACGGCGCCAGGCCAGTGCCGGTGCTCAGCAGGTACAGGTGCTTGCCAGGATTCAGGTCGTCGAGCACCAGGGTGCCGGTAGGCTTCTTGCTGATGATGATCTCATCGCCTTCCTTCAGGTGCTGCAGCTGCGAGGTCAGCGGGCCATCCGGCACCTTGATGCTGAAGAATTCAAGGTGCTCTTCCCAGTTTGGCGAAGCGATGGAGTAGGCACGCATGAGCGGACGGCCGTTGTCCTGCTGCAGGCCGATCATCACGAACTGACCGTTCTCGAAGCGCAGGCCCGGGTCGCGGGTGCACTTGAAGCTGAACAGGGTGTCGTTCCAGTGGTGCACACTGAGGACACGTTCGTGGTTCATGTTGCTCATCGATGGGGCTCCTGAAGAAAAACGCGCGCGCAAAGCGCACAGTTGCGCAATAGTTTAGGGGCAGCGACAATATCTGTTAACTGGATTATCAAGATATGTGTTATCGGTTATATCGATATGCGATTCACACTCCGTCAAATGCAAGTCTTCGTCGCCGTCGCCCAGCACCAAAGCGTCTCTCGGGCCGCCAGCCTGTTGGCGCTGTCGCAGTCGGCCGCCAGTACCTCTATCACCGAACTGGAGCGGCAATCGAGCTGCCAGCTGTTCGACCGTGCCGGCAAACGCCTGGCCCTCAATGCCCTGGGCCATCAATTGCTGCCACAAGCAGTCGCCCTGCTTGACCAGGCCAAGGAAATCGAAGACCTGCTCAACGGCAAATCCGGTTTCGGCTCACTGGCGGTCGGCGCCACCCTCACCATCGGCAACTACCTGGCCACCCTGCTGATCGGCAACTACATGCAGACACACCCGGAAAGCCAGGTAAAACTGCATGTTCAAAATACTGCGCATATCGTGCAACAGGTCGCGCACTACGAAATTGATCTGGGTCTAATCGAAGGTGACTGCAATCACCCCGACCTGGAAGTTCAGCCGTGGGTCGAGGACGAACTGGTGGTGTTCTGTGCGCCACAGCACCCACTGGCGAAACTGGGCCGCGCCGATATCGAAAGCCTTTCGCAAGAGGCGTGGATCCTGCGCGAACAAGGCTCAGGCACACGCCTGACCTTCGACCAGGCCATGCGCCATCACCGCGCCAACCTTAATATTCGCCTGGAGCTGGAGCACACCGAAGCGATCAAGCGCGCGGTGGAGTCAGGCCTGGGCATCGGTTGCATTTCACGCCTGGCCCTGCGTGACGCCTTCCGCCGCGGCAGCCTGGTACCTGTGGAAACACCGGAGCTGGACCTGCTGCGCCAGTTCTACTTCATCTGGCACAAACAGAAGTACCAGACCTCGGCCATGCGTGAGTTTCTCGAGCTATGCCGCAGCTTCACTGCGGGCTTTACCCGCAGTGACGAGATCGTGCTGCCGCCGATCGCTTAAAGCAGGATCACTCCCCACACCAGCGCCACCATGGTCAGTGCCACCAACTGTGCGGCGCTGCCCATGTCCTTGGCATTTTTCGACAGCGGGTGGCGCTCCAGCGAAATGCGATCGATGGCCGCCTCCACCGCCGAGTTGAACAGCTCGACGATCAGCCCCAACAGGCAAACGGCGATCATGATGGCCCGCTCGGCGCGGCTGACCGGCAGCCAGAAGGCGATCGGGATCAGCACCACGTTGAGCAGCACCAGCTGGCGGAATGCGGCCTCGCCCTTGAAGGCGGCACGCAGGCCGTCCAGCGAGTAGCCAGCGGCGTTGAAGATGCGTTTGAGGCCGGTCTGGCCCTTGAATGGCGATGTCATGTGAGTCACTTCACAGCAGAAAGGCCAGCAGACTAGACCGGCTCGGGTCAAAAAAGCGTGAAGCCATGCACAGTCAGTTGCTGGCAACCGATTCAAGTTGTTGCAGCAGCAGTGCAGCCTGGGTCCGGGTACGCACGCCCAGCTTGCGGAAGATCGCGGTCACGTGGGCCTTGATGGTCGCTTCCGACACGCTCAGCTCATAGGCGATCTGCTTGTTCAGCAAGCCTTCGCAGACCATGGTCAGTACGCGGAACTGCTGCGGCGTGAGGCTGGCCAAGCCTTCGCTGGCGGCCTTGGCCTCGGCCGAAACATCGACCTTTTCGAACGCCTGCGGCGGCCACCAGACCTCGCCATCAAGCACCTTGCGCACCGCATCCTGGATCACTTCCAGGGTGCTGGACTTGGGAATGAAACCACTGGCGCCGAACTCGCGGGACTTGACCACCACGGCGGCCTCTTCCTGTGCCGAAACCATCACCACGGGGATCTGCGGGTACTGCCCGCGGAGCAGCACCAGACCGGAAAAACCGTAGGCACCCGGCATGTTCAAGTCCAGCAGCACCAGGTCCCAGTCGGCTTTTTCGCTCAGGCGGGTTTCCAGTTCGGCAATGCTTGCGACTTCGACCAGACGCACATCGGAGCCAAGCCCGAGGGTAACGGCCTGGCGCAGGGCGCCACGGAACAGTGGGTGGTCATCGGCAATCAGGATTTCGTATGTGGCCATCGATCTAAGGATCCTGTTCTGTGCCAGGCACTCGAGTGGAAGGGAAGCGCCCGGCGGGGAATCGGCGCCAAGGAGGCCGAGCACGGTCAAGGGAGATAAGCCAATCGCCCTGCCGTCTCGCCCACCCTGGCTGCCAGCTCCGTCATTATGAACCAAAGCAGGGGTTGTGCCCCTTGGACTATAGGAAGGTATGCAAACGCTGGTGGGTGTCGTCCTGCTCGTCAAGCGGTAGCCGCCGTTTGCCGCTCAGGTAATGCAGGCTGAACACATCAAGGTAAGCATCCAGCGCCTGCGAAGCCTGGCTATCGCCAGCAAGGTCCAGGCACATGGCCGCAACTTCTGCCGTACAGAAATGATCATCGCGCTTGGAGCGCCGCAGGCGGTAGCGCGACATCTGCTCGGCTTGCAGGCTCAACACCGGGAAGCGGTCCAGGTACGGGCTTTTGCGGAACATCTTGCGCGCTTCGGTCCAGGTGGCATCCAGCAGGATGAACAGTGGACGCTTGCCCGGCTCGCGCACCACCTCGCTGACCACCCGCTCCTGGGCAACGAATTCGCCCGGAAAAACGATATAGGGCTGCCAGCGCGGGTCATCGAGCAAAGCCAGCAGGCGCTCGTCAACCGCGGTGCGCAACCAGCCGAAGGCCCAGGTGTCTTCAATCAGGTCGGCAATCAACCAGCCGGTGTTGGTGGGTTTCAGCGGCTCGGTGTCGTGCATCAGCAGGCACACACCCGCGTCAGCCTGCACCCTAGGCTTCCAGGCACACAGGCAATGGGTGGCGATGACCCGGCAATCCGGGCAACGCTCGGCACGCGAGCCACGGGCGATGAAAGGCTTGTTGCTGCGGGCCAGGCGTTCGGCGCGCAGACGCGCTACCGCATGGCTCATGCCGGCAGGTCTCTGGACAGATTGAAAATGGGCACAAGGATGACTCGGAAAAAACAAGGCGGCCAGTCTACCAGAACAGGTGGCAATTGCTGTGCAGCCGGCAAAGCGCTCCTTATAATCGGACTTCTACCGTGCCGGTCCTCGCCACGCGCAATTTTACGGAACGCCGTTGACCCGCGCATGTCAAAGCGCCAGTCATCGAACCAGGAGAGATTCATGCTGCGCCTTATCGCCCCCGCCCTGAGCCTGCTGCTCGCCCTGCCTCTGGCAGCCCAGGCGGCATCCAAGCAGGATTACGACCTGAACACCCTGCTGCAGAAGGTCGCCAAAGAGAGCAGCGTCGGCACCCCACGCGCAATCAACGAGGACATCCTCGATCAGGGTTACACCGTTGAAGGCAAGGCGCTGGTCAACCACCTGAGCGTACGCCAGAGCCACGCAGCGCGCATGCAGGCCAACCCTGAGCAGGTGCGTAGCCAGCTCGGCGACAGCGTGTGCCGCAACAACGGCTTCCGCAACCTGATGTCCAAGGGCGCCGTCATGGTCTACCGCTTCACGGTCTACAAGACCAACCAGCCAGTCATGGACCAGGCCTTCGACAACGCCAGCTGCCTGGCCGGCAACAAGAAGAAGTAAGCACAGCGTCAACGCTACGCTTTCTCGTCCTCATGAGCGCGCCAGCGCCCTTCAACGGCATCGGCGCGCATCTCCGCCAACAGCGCCTGCAAGTATCGCGACCGACACTCCAGCCCCGACAGCCTGCGGCGGCACTCGGCTTCAAGGCTCAGGTGATGCACCTGGGCCGCGTTCTCCAGCTGCTGGTAGAGCTGCCAGTCCACTTCGATGACCAAGCGATGCATACCGCCACCTCCTGCATCGACACATTTCACTCTACCAGTTAACCAAACCCGTGCTGCCGATGGCCGCAGGCCGACAGGCGGCTGCGCCGAACACCTCGGCACGATCGGGCGCAAGGGTCTAGATTGAGGTCAGAGGTATTGGTGCAGAAGGAGACGTCGCATGCCTTACCATTCGAATGAACTGCTGTTCAGCCACTTCCGCGACAACAATATCGACCTGAGCAATATCGAAGCACAACTGCAACTGGTTGCCCCCAACAGCCCTAACCTGCCGCTTTACCGCGACATGATGCTGACCATCCTGCGCATGGCCCATGACGACAGCGACCGCTGGAGCGCCAAGATCACCCTGCAGGCCCTGCGCGAACTGGACCAGTCCTTCCGCACCCTGCAGCGCTACAAGGGCCGACGCAAAGTGACCGTGTTCGGCTCGGCACGCACCCCGCTCGAGCATCCGATGTACGCCCTGGCCCGCGAGCTAGGTGCCACTCTGGCGCGCTCCGACCTGATGGTCATCACCGGCGCCGGCGGCGGCATCATGGCGGCTGCCCACGAAGGCGCCGGCAGCGAGCACAGCCTGGGTTTCAACATCACCTTACCCTTCGAACAACATGCCAACCCGACGGTGAACGGTACCGACAAACTCCTGCCGTTCCACTTTTTCTTCATCCGCAAGCTGTTCTTCGTCAAGGAGGCCGACGGCCTGGTGCTGTGCCCTGGCGGCTTCGGCACACTGGATGAAGCCCTGGAGGTACTGACCCTGATCCAGACTGGCAAGAGCCCACTGGTACCGGTGGTGCTGCTGGACTCACCGGGCGGCAGCTTCTGGCGTGACTGCCTGGACTTCATCAGCCGCCAGTTGGAAGAAAACCGCTACATCCTGCCCAGCGACCTGAAGCTGGTGCGCCTGGTACACAGCGCTGACGAGGCGGTTGAGGAAATCAACCAGTTCTACAGCAACTACCACTCCAGCCGCTGGCTGAAGAGCCAGTTCGTGATCCGCATGCACCATGCGCTCAGCGAAGCGGCGTTGTATGACATTCAGGAAGGGTTTGCCGATTTGCGCCTGAGTGGCAAATATCACCAGCAAGCGGATAGCAGTGCCGAGCACGAAGTTGGCAATTACAGCCATCTGACCCGCCTTTCATTCGCCTTCAACGGCCGGGATCAGGGCCGCTTGCGTGAGCTGGTGGATTTCATCAACCTGCCGGAGAACTGGGCCAAACCGCAACCCATGCATACCACGCAGAGGGCCAGACAGGCGCTGAAAGTGAGTTGAGGCTTCGCTGTAACAGCTCGCGTAATACCTGCAGGGGCAACCTCAGGCTGCTCCTGCACCGGATCGGTTGTTGGACGCAGACCGTCGTAGGAGCGGGTTTACCCGCGAAAGGGCCTGACCTGCTGGCCAATCTCCCCGGTCATTCACCGCCGCAGCCGCCACCGTATTCGCGGGTGAACCCGCGCCTACAATGGAATGGAGACAGCCTGGGGCATTTGGCAAAACAGATTATCCGCGACGTGCACGTGCACTGTGGTTTCGAGCGTCAATAATCGTCGAGATCACGCCCACTGAGCAGACGGCCGATCATGTCCATGGGAAACCCACGGTAAGCCAGGAACCGGGTCTGCTGGGCGCGGCTGCGCGGATCTTGCGGGCGCTGCCCGGCAAACTTGCGCTGCCACACGTCTCGCATACGCTCGCCCCAATTCACCTCGCTTTCACGCAGGGCCTGGTCGATATCTGCACGCGCCAAACCACGCTGACACAGCTCTTCGCGAATACGCGCAGGGCCATAGCCAGAGCCGGAACGATAACGAATGAAACTCTCGAGGTAGCGGGCTTCACTAAGCAGCCCTTCTTCGGCGAGCCGATCGAGTTCAGGCTCGATCAACTCGTCCGAAGCGCCGCGCTGACGCAACTTGCGCGTCAGCTCGACTCGACCGTGCTCACGTCGTGCAAGCAGGTCCATGGCTGTCCGCCGGATGGCGACGGGGGTGTCGAGTACGGCAGACATATTCGGTTATCTACTGCGCAATCAATAACCGGCGTCAGCGTCGGCCATGTCATCGGCATCAGCTTCGGCAGCAGCAGCTTTGCCGGCTTCAGCAGCAGCACCTGCTTTCAGCAACTTCTCACGAATCTGCTTCTCGATCTCGGCACCAATAGCCGGGTTCTCAGCCAGGTACTTGGCAGCGTTGGCTTTGCCTTGACCAATCTTGTTGCCCTGGTAGGCATACCAGGCACCGGACTTCTCGACCAAGCCCTGAGATACCCCCAGATCAATGATCTCGCCGTTACGGTAGATACCTTTCCCGTAAAGAATCTGGAACTCAGCCTGACGGAACGGAGGCGAGACCTTGTTCTTGACGATCTTGACGCGGGTTTCGCTGCCGACCACCTCGTCGCCTTCCTTGACAGCGCCGGTACGGCGGATATCCAGACGGACCGACGCGTAGAACTTCAGGGCGTTACCACCGGTAGTGGTTTCCGGGCTGCCGAACATCACACCGATCTTCATACGGATCTGGTTGATGAAGATGACCAGGCAGTTCGCGTTCTTGATGTTACCGGTGATCTTACGCAGTGCCTGGGACATCAGGCGGGCCTGCAGGCCCACATGCATGTCACCCATCTCGCCTTCGATCTCGGCCTTCGGTACCAGCGCGGCAACGGAGTCGACAATGATCACGTCGACCGCGTTGGAACGCACCAACATGTCGGTGATTTCAAGCGCCTGCTCACCGGTGTCCGGCTGCGAAACCAGCAGGTCATCGACGTTGACGCCCAGCTTGCCAGCGTACTCAGGGTCAAGGGCATGTTCGGCGTCGACGAAGGCGCAGGTAGCACCGTTCTTTTGCGCTTCAGCGATGACAGACAGGGTCAGCGTGGTCTTACCCGACGATTCCGGGCCGTAGATCTCGACGATACGGCCTTTTGGCAGACCGCCGATGCCCAGGGCGATATCCAGGCCCAGCGAGCCGGTGGAGATGGCCGGAATGCCTTGACGCTCATGGTCACCCATGCGCATGACCGCGCCTTTACCGAATTGGCGTTCGATCTGACCCAGGGCCGCAGCCAAGGCGCGCTTCTTGTTGTCGTCCATTGAAATCCTCACGTGTTCGACTTGGCCCTGACGGCCGGAATACCTGTATAAGTAGCCAGTATTATTCCACAGGCAGACGCCCGCGCAAACCCCTGTCGTCGATTTACTCGGCACCAAGCTGTAACAAGCCGTCTAACGCGGCGATCACCGTCTGTCGACGCACCGCCTCGCGGTCACCGTCGAAGTGCCGACGTTCGCTGAACACCCGGTTACCGTCACCCCAGGCCAGCCACACAGTGCCCACCGGTTTGGCTGGCGAGCCGCCGTCCGGCCCGGCCACACCACTCACCGCCACAGCAAACCGTGCGCCACTGGCAGCCTGAGCCCCACGGACCATGGCTTCGACCACTTCCTGGCTGACTGCCCCCACCTGACCGAAAAACGCTTCAGGCACTCCCAACTGGCGGGTTTTCTGGGCATTGGAATAGGTGACGTAACCGGCTTCGAACCAGGCCGAGCTGCCAGGTATGCGGGTGATGGCTTCGGCAATGCCACCACCGGTGCAGGACTCGGCGGTAGTCACCTGCGCATTGAATCGGCGCAGGTGCTCACCCAGGCGGGTGGCGAGCGTGGTGATCGGGTCCATGTAGGGTGCTCCTCGAGGGCGGTTCTCTACCCTATCACCCTGCTTCGGGCTCTGGCTCAGGAAACTTTCAGGCTGGCCCGGGCGATTTCGCTGAACGCCAGTTCGTCACGCTGCCCCAGCCGCGGCAGCCCGTCAGGCCACTCCCGGCTCCAGTCGAAGCCGCCCAGCGTGCGCATGTCCTCGATTGCCGAACGCCACCAGACCACCTTGCACGCGCGCTGGTAGTCATCAGCATTCATCACACTGCCGTAGAGCAACTTGCGGCCGATGCCACGCAGCTCCCGGGGTACATGCTTGAGGCTCCATTTCACCGAGAGCCGAGCCAGCCACGAGGGCACCGGGCGATGCGCCGGCACCTTCAGGGCCAGACCTGGCATCTTCGAATGAAAATGCTCGCCATGCCGGGCAAAGAAGATTTCTAGAATGGCATGCACGTACTGCTTCATCGCAAAGTAATGGCTGATCACGCCGCGCGCCTCGTTGATCGGCGCGCCGTGCAATTCGAAGGAAAAGGCGATCTGCTCGATCGTATGCAGGTCACGGGCATACGGCGTCCAGTTGTCGATCCGGTCGATGGCGCGCTTGGCGATGCCAACGTTGTCGCGGGTAAAGCCCATGACACCGCTGTTACACAGCCGCAAGTCATCGGCTGGTGCTTCGCCCGACTCAGCAAGCCCCTCGATGAAGCTGCGGTAATAGCTGTTGCGCGAAGCCTCGGCCCAGCTCATTTCCACCTCGTCGACCAAGAATTGCCCGGCATCGACCTGGCTGAACAGCTTTTGCGGCGACTGCAGAAATACCGTATCGGTATCGATGAACACGGTCTTGTCCGCCCACTGCCCGGCCTGGGCAATGGCGCAGGCCTTGCGCCGATGGGTGTAGCCGCCGTCGCCGGCCCAATCCTGCAAGGTCTGCTCGTCCAGTGCGATCACTTCCACCGGCCAGCCGGCAAAAGCCTGTGGCTGGTCGGTAAGCACGCGGATCACCGGCAGCTCAGCCGGCTTGCAACGAGCCAGGGCGGTGAGGATGCTGAGTTTTGCCTCCAGCTGATAGATCCGGCGCTCGCCATAAAGGAGGTAGATCAGCTGTTGCGTTACATAAGGGACAGGGCTGGACACATTCATCGTGCAGGTCACGGCTAGGGGCATTCATCGAGGGGCGCGCATTCTAGAGGGTTACGCGGCGCAGCTCCACCATTGCCCGCCAGACTGCAGGCGCACGCCCCACAGCACGCGCCTGCAACGTAACGAAAAAGCCTGTACCATTACGGGTTTACCATCGCCAACCAGATCCCCCCTGTAAGGCCCTGAATGTCAGATCTTTCCGCACACACCCCGATGATGCAGCAGTACTGGAAGCTGAAAAACCAGCACCCGGACCAGCTGATGTTCTACCGCATGGGCGACTTCTACGAGATCTTCTACGAAGATGCGAAAAAGGCCGCGAAACTGCTGGATATCACCCTGACCGCCCGCGGTCAGTCGGCCGGCCAGTCCATTCCCATGTGCGGGATTCCGTTCCATTCGCTGGAAGGCTACCTGGCCAAGCTGGTCAAGCTTGGCGAGTCGGTGGTGATCTGTGAGCAGATCGGCGACCCCGCCACCAGCAAGGGCCCGGTGGAGCGCCAGGTAGTACGCATCATCACCCCCGGCACGGTCAGTGACGAGGCACTGCTCGACGAGCGCCGCGACAACCTGATCGCCGCACTGCTCGGTGACGAGCGCCTGTTCGGCCTGGCGGTACTGGACATCACCAGCGGCAATTTCAGCGTGCAGGAGATCAAGGGCTGGGAAAACCTGCTGGCCGAACTCGAGCGCCTGAACCCGGTCGAGCTGTTGATCCCCGACGACTGGCCACGGGACCTGCCTGCGGAGAAACGCCCAGGCGCCCGCCGCCGCGCACCCTGGGACTTCGACCGCGACTCGGCACGCAAGGCCCTGTGCCAGCAGTTCGCGACCAAGGACCTCAAGGGCTTCGGCTGCGACAAGCTGACCCTGGCCATCGGCGCCGCCGGCTGCCTGCTGACCTATGCCAAGGAAACCCAGCGCACCGCCCTGCCGCACCTGCGCAGCCTGCGCCACGAGCGTCTGGACGATACAGTCATCCTCGATGGGGCCAGCCGCCGCAACCTGGAGCTGGACATCAACCTGGCCGGTGGGCGCGACAACACCCTGCAATCGGTGATCGACCGCTGCCAGACCGCCATGGCCAGCCGCCTGCTGAGCCGCTGGCTGAACCGCCCGCTGCGCGACCTCAAGGTGCTGCAAGCACGCCAGGACTCGATCCGCTGCCTGCTCGACAGCTACCGCTTCGAAAAGCTGCAGCCGCAGTTGAAGGAAATTGGCGATATCGAGCGGATCCTCGCCCGTATTGGCCTGCGCAATGCCCGCCCGCGCGACCTGGCACGCCTGCGCGATGCGCTGGGCGCGCTGGCAGAACTGCAGAACGCCATGACCGAGCTCGAAGCGCCGCACCTGGCGCGTCTGGCGGCCATTACCGGTACCTATCCGGAGCTGGCCAGCCTGCTGGAGCGGGCGATCATCGATAACCCGCCGGCGGTGATCCGCGACGGCGGTGTACTGAAAGCCGGCTATGACAACGAACTGGACGAGCTGCTGGCAATCAGCGAGAACGCCGGTCAGTTCCTGATCGACCTGGAAGCCCGGGAAAAGGCCCGCACCGGCCTTGCCAACCTCAAGGTCGGCTACAACCGCGTGCACGGCTACTTCATCGAACTGCCGACCAAGCAGGCCGAGCAGGCCCCGGGCGACTACATCCGCCGCCAGACCCTCAAAGGCGCCGAGCGCTTCATCACCCCGGAGCTGAAGGCGTTCGAGGACAAGGCATTGTCGGCCAAGAGCCGCGCCCTGGCCCGCGAGAAGATGCTCTACGACGCGCTGCTGGAAACCCTGATCAGCCACCTGGCACCGCTGCAGGACAGCGCCGCCGCCCTGGCCGAACTGGATGTGCTCAGCAACTTGGCCGAGCGCGCACTGAACCTCGACCTGAGCTGCCCACGCTTTGTCGACGAGCCTTGCCTGCGCATCGAGCAGGGCCGCCACCCGGTGGTGGAACAGGTACTGACCACGCCGTTCGTGGCCAACGACCTGGGCCTGGACAACAGTACGCGCATGCTGATCATCACCGGCCCCAACATGGGCGGTAAGTCGACCTACATGCGCCAGACTGCGCTTATCGTGCTCCTGGCCCACATCGGTAGCTTCGTGCCGGCAGCCAGCTGCGAGCTGTCGCTGGTCGACCGCATCTTCACCCGCATCGGCTCCAGTGACGACCTGGCCGGCGGGCGCTCGACCTTCATGGTGGAGATGAGCGAAACCGCCAACATCCTGCACAACGCCACCGACCGCAGCCTGGTGCTGATGGACGAAGTGGGCCGCGGTACCAGCACCTTCGATGGCCTGTCGCTGGCCTGGGCTGCCGCCGAGCGCCTGGCCCAGCTGCGTGCCTACACACTGTTCGCCACCCACTACTTCGAACTGACCGTGCTGCCGGAGAGCGAGCCGCTGGTGGCCAACGTGCACCTGAACGCCACCGAGCACAATGAACGCATCGTGTTCCTGCACCACGTGCTACCCGGCCCTGCCAGCCAAAGCTACGGCCTGGCCGTTGCGCAGCTGGCCGGCGTACCGACGGCAGTGATCCAGCGTGCCCGCGAGCACCTTGGCCGGCTGGAAACCACCAGCCTGCCCCATGAGCAGCCTGCGGCCCACAAGGCCAAGGACGCGCCGCAAGTGCCGCACCAGAGCGACTTGTTTGCCAGCCTGCCTCATCCAGCCATCGAGAAGCTGGGCAAGCTGCAACTGGACGACATGACCCCGCGTCAAGCTATCGAAATGCTATATCAACTAAAGAACCTGTTATAACGGCGCCCATTACAAGCTGGTAGAATCCGCCGCGGTTTGCTGGTGCTGCAGGTTATTAGCCTGGCCTGCAGCCACATACCCGTAAACCGCGCGGCCCTGAGAGGAAGGGCCGCCGCCGTCGCCTGAGGAGAGAATTAGAAATGACCTTCGTCGTCACCGACAACTGCATCAAATGCAAATACACCGACTGCGTGGAAGTCTGTCCGGTGGACTGCTTCTACGAAGGCCCGAACTTCCTGGTCATCCACCCGGACGAGTGCATCGACTGTGCCTTGTGCGAGCCGGAGTGCCCAGCGCAAGCCATCTTCTCGGAAGACGAAGTGCCTTCGGGCATGGAAAACTTCATCGAGCTGAACGCCGAGCTGGCGGAAATCTGGCCTAATATCACCGAGCGTAAGGACGCCCTGCCGGACGCTGAAGAATGGGATGGCAAGCCTGGCAAGATTGCCGACCTGGAGCGCTGATAGCGCCCAGACGCGAAAAAGGCCCTTCGGGGCCTTTTTTGTTTTCCTACGGGCAAAAAAAAGGGGCGGTTTGACCCGCCCACATTTTTTTCCGTAGTCCCTGCTTGTCCCAAACATCATCCTGATGAAATCGCTTCTTGCGATGTCCCTGGCCTTCATCCTGAAAGCCTGTGCATGTCCCTGTGCACAGTTCGAATACTAGCGGGTTCAGCCAGGCGAGCAAGCAATGGAGCTTGCAAGGTATTTCCGCGGACACATTTACTCACCGGTGAATAAACCATGCTTTTCAATGGGTTGTAAAAATTCAGCCTTTGGAAACGACTTTGATTTACTAAAGGTTGCATGGAAAGCTTACACAACGAGTAAGTAAAGGCTTACACGCGATGTTACTGGGGTAGCGCGGTACACATTTGATAGGTGTCTTGCCAGGTGCGTCTGGGCGCCATGCCCCCCGACAATCTGAAAGGGAACCTCGCTTTTCGCCACAAACAAAAACGCCCCGAGATCATCGGGGCGTCTTTTGTTACAGCGCTAGCTACTGGAACAATGACTCGCTGGACAGACCATTCTTTTCAAGGATCTCGCGCAAGCGCTTGAGCCCTTCCACCTGGATTTGCCGCACGCGTTCACGGGTAAGGCCGATCTCCAGCCCAACATCCTCCAGGGTACTGCTTTCATGGCCGCGAAGGCCAAAGCGGCGTACAACCACTTCACGCTGCTTGTCGGTCAACTCGCCCAGCCACTGATCGA
This sequence comes from Pseudomonas sp. 22515, assembly GCF_052044625.1. Taxonomy (NCBI): domain Bacteria; kingdom Pseudomonadati; phylum Pseudomonadota; class Gammaproteobacteria; order Pseudomonadales; family Pseudomonadaceae; genus Pseudomonas; species Pseudomonas sp. 22515. The sequence goes on along the minus strand of NZ_JBQENN010000013.1, from coordinate 26,613 downwards.
TGCTCTGCGACAGGTCGTCATCCTGCAGCAGTTCGCACGGGTCCGTCGGGCGGTCGTCGGTCAGGGTATCGAGCAGCGTCTTGTCCGAATCCGGGCCAAGCGACACGTCTACCGAAGACACCCGTTCGTTCAGGCCGAGCATACGCTTGACCTCGGCGACCGGCTTTTCCAGCAAGATGGCGATTTCTTCCGGCGAGGGCTCGTGGTCGAGTTTCTGCGTCAGCTCGCGCGCGGCGCGCAGGTAGACGTTCAGTTCCTTGACCACGTGGATCGGCAGGCGAATGGTGCGAGTCTGGTTCATGATCGCCCGTTCGATGGTCTGGCGAATCCACCAGGTCGCGTAGGTCGAAAAACGGAAACCACGCTCCGGATCGAACTTTTCGACCGCACGGATCAGCCCCAGGTTGCCCTCCTCGATCAGGTCGAGCAGCGACAGGCCACGGTTCACGTAACGACGGGCAATTTTGACAACCAGGCGCAGGTTGCTTTCGATCATGCGCTTGCGGCCGGCAGGGTCACCCTTTTGCGACAAGCGCGCAAAATGCACTTCTTCTTCCGGCGAAAGCAGCGGCGAGAAACCGATCTCGTTGAGATACAGCTGGGTGGCATCGAGCGCCCTGCTGTAATCGATGTACTTGTGTTGCTTGAGCGAAGAGCCCGATTTGGCCCTCGTCCGAACCGAAGATACAGCAGGTTCGTCTGACACCACATCCGTTTCCAAAACGATACCCGTCTCCATCAGGAGGACGTCATCGTCGATGTCAAACTCCGGCACTTCTTTACTGAGAGCCATTGTTATAATCCTTTGCTGAGTTCGAACTCAGACTCGAGCGGCACCTTTCTCCCTGGCAGCGCTTGAGCCTGTCCCCTCTACATCACAGGAACAGGCTGGGTACAACGGTCAACGACGTGGCAGGAACTGGAGTGGATCGACGGGTTTGCCCTGGCGGCGAATCTCGAAATGCAGCTTCACCCGATCTGTGCCCGTAGACCCCATTTCAGCAATCGACTGCCCTGCCTTGACCTGCTGCCCCTCCCGAACCAACAGCCTGCGGTTATGACCGTAGGCACTGACGTAGGTGTCGCTGTGCTTGATGATGATCAGCTCGCCGTAGCCCCTCAAACCACTCCCGGCATAAACCACCGCACCATCAGACGCAGCAAAAACAGGCTGTCCCAAATCACCGGCGATATCAATGCCTTTATTCAAACTACCGTTTGAAGCAAATTTTCCAATCAGCACGCCATTGGCAGGCCAGGTCCAACCACCTACCGCGCGCTCTGCGGCTGGTACGGTAGCGACCACAGGGGCAGGGGTGGAAGGCGCCGACGTGGCCGGTTTGCTGGTGCTGGCAGGCGCCGTGGCAGTGCTGCCCACAGGCCGCCGCGTGACCGTGGTGCGGCTTGACGAGGACGGGCTGGACACCACCGTGGTGCGGCTGCTGGAACCGCTGCTGAAACGAATCGCTTGGCCCGGGCGGATGGTATAAGGCGCCTGAATACCGTTGCGTGCAGCCAGCTCCTTGTAGTCCCAGCCATAACGGAAGGCGATGGAGAACAGGGTGTCGCCTGGCTTGACGATGTATTGCCCAGAAGTCACCGCCGGGCGCTTGGGCACGGTGTTGTTGCGGTCGACCACCCGCGCGCTGTTGCTGCTGGTGCTTGAGCAACCCACCAGAAGCGTGCCCATGGCCAATGCAATCACCAGAAGCTTGAAACCCGACCCGTCCTTGCGCTGCCGAATGACTGTGTGACCCACCCGCGCTCCCCTCATGGTGCCGAAAATCGATATGAAGACAAGAAATGCAATATTGTTGCAATTATAACCAAGCCAGCCGGTAATGGCAGACGGGTTCAAAAGACGGGCACAAAACCCCGGTGCACGCTGTGCGTTAGCGCTTCGCACCGCCTGATAGACAGGGCGAAGCGACAAGAATTCGCCACCGGCACAAAAATACACCGCGCCTCATGCCTGCACAGCTCAGATCAACAGGCTTCAGGCCAGAGGCCCATTGAGCAGCGGCACGAAGCGCACAGCCCCCAGTACGCGACGGGAGAATCCATGCTCCTCGCGCACGATCAGCATCAGTTGCTGCGCTTCGCCGGCCGGCCCTACCGGGATGACCATGCGTCCACCGGGTGCCAGTTGGTCGAGCAGTGCCTGTGGCACTTCCGGCGCCACGGCGGTGACGATGATGCCGTTGTACGGCGCAAGCGCCGGCCACCCCTCACAACCGTCACCCCAGCGGAATACCACGTTGCGCAGGTTAAGCTCCACCAGGCGCTCTTTGGCCCGGTCCTGCAGCACCTTGATGCGCTCTACCGAAAACACCCGCTCGACCAGCTGAGCCAGGATCGCCGTCTGGTAGCCCGAACCGGTGCCAATCTCCAGCACCTTGTCCAGCGGCCCGGCCTCGAGCAACAGCTCGCTCATGTGAGCAACCATGAACGGCTGGGAGATGGTCTGGTTGTGGCCGATCGGCAGCGCGGTGTCTTCGTATGCTCGATGCGCCAGCGCCTCGTCGACGAACAGGTGGCGCGGCGTACGACGGATCACGTCGAGCACCTTGGTGTTCGAAACCCCCTCTTCGCACAAGCGCTGTATCAGCCGCTCCCGGGTACGCTGAGAGGTCATGCCGATGCCACGCCGCAGCATATCGTCCTCGCGCATCAGAGCAGGCCCTCCAGCCATCCATCGAGCTGCTCGAAGGCATCATTGAAGGTGCGGTCGAGCTGCAATGGGGTAATCGATACGTAGCCTTGCATCACCGCGTGGAAGTCGGTGCCCGGGCCGCCGTCCTCGGCATCACCGGCCACGGCAATCCAGTAGCCTTCCTTGCCACGCGGGTTGACCACCTTGGTGGGCGCCGCCGCCCGCGCGCGGTGACCGAGACGGGTGAGCTGGATGCCACGGATGTGCTCCAGTGGCAAGTTGGGAATATTGACGTTGAGTACGGTGCGTGGCGGCAACACCAGGCGCGACTGTGCCTCGACCAGACGACGGGCGATATAGGCCGCAGTCGGCAGGTTGTCCGGCTGGCGCGACAACAGCGAGAACGCCAGCGAGGTACCGCCGAGGAAGCGGCCTTCCAGCGCCGCAGCGACCGTTCCCGAATACAGCACGTCATCGCCCAGGTTGGCACCAAGGTTGATCCCCGACACGACCATGTCCGGCGTCTGTGGCAACAGCCCATTGAGCCCCAGGTGCACGCAGTCGGTCGGCGTGCCGTTGAGGCTGATGAAGCCATTGGTCAGGGTCTGCGGATGCAGTGGCCGGTCCAGCGTCAGCGAACTGCTGGCGCCGCTCTTGTCTTGATCCGGGGCGATCACCGCGCACTCGGCATAATCCACCAGCGCAGCGTGCAGCGCGGCGATGCCAGGTGCGGTAACACCGTCGTCATTCGAAATCAGAATACGCATGGGCTGTCCGTCTGCCCTGCCGACACCAGATCCACGACTTCACGCACCACCACGGTGGCGAAGCATCCGGCCGGCAGGACGAATTCCAGTTGCAGGATATCAGGCTCGGGATAATGCCACGTCAGGCCGCCAATAGGGAGCCGCAGAATTCGCCGTTCGTGATCCATGCCCGCCTGGGCCAGCCACTGGCAAAGTGCCGGCTGACGTGCGCCGATAGCGTTTTCCAGCTGGGCAGGCGCAGCGCCAGCAGGTGAAGCGCCCTCCCCCCACATCGGGCCGGTTGGATGCAAGTCGAGAATCGCCAGCCGCGGGTCGGCACATTCCGCCTCACCCGCCGGGAAGAAACTGCGGCTGTCGGTGAACGCCAGCAGGTCCCCGACCTGGGCTCTGGCCCAGCTACCGTCAGCGACACGCGCAGCCAGCAACTGATTGAACAGGTAGCTGCGCCCGGCCGAAAGCAGCCGCGAACGCACGTTGCGCTGTTCAGGCAAAGCCTTGCGCGCGGCCCAATCGAGGGCGTCGTGGACGTTGCCACCACCGTGCCCAAAGCGCTGGGTGCCGAAGTAGTTGGGCACACCTTGCTGCCTGAGCTGCTCCAGGCGCGCATCCACCGCCTGGTGATCGGCAGCCAGGGCGGTCAGGCGCAAGGTGAACCCGTTGGCCGAATGCGCGCCGCGCTGCAGTTTGCGCTGGTGACGCACCTGTTTGAGCACACGCAGGCTGGCATCCTCGGCACGCGACAGATCCGGATCGGCCTTGCCCGGCAGGTGCAGGCTGAACCACTGGCGGGTGAGCGCCTGGCGGTCCTTCAGGCCGGCATAGCTGATGCTGCGCACGGGCACGCCAGCGGCGCGGGCAAGGCGCCGGGCGGCTTCTTCAGTGTTCAGGTCACGCTTCTCGACCCACAGCCACAGGTGCTCGCCTTGGCCCGATAGCGGTATATCCAGGACTTCGTCAACCTGAAAGTCTTCGGCAACCGCTTTGAGGACGGCGGTGCCCAGGGGGTCGCCCGATGCGCGCGGGCCCAGCAATTCCAGTTCGGTCATGCTGGCAGCAGCAGGGCGACCGAATGCACGGCAATGCCCTCCTCGCGGCCGGTAAAGCCAAGCTTCTCTGTGGTGGTGGCCTTGACATTGACCTGGTCGAGCTCGACCTGCAGGTCTTCGGCGATCAGCTGGCGCATGGTTTCGATGTGCGGGGCCATTTTCGGTGCCTGGGCGACGATGGTGGCGTCAACGTTGCCGACCTTCCAGCCCTTGGCCTTGACGATGCCGACCACATGACGCAGCAGCGCGCGGCTGTCAGCACCCTTGAACTGCGGGTCAGTGTCAGGGAAGTGCTTGCCGATGTCGCCCAGCGCCGCAGCGCCAAGCAAGGCATCGCTCAGGGCGTGCAGCAGCACGTCACCGTCAGAATGGGCCAACAGGCCGTATTTGTGGGGGATACGCACCCCGCCCAGGGTAATGAAATCACCGTCGCAGAAACGGTGCACATCGTAGCCGTGGCCAATACGCATAAAAAAACGCCCTGAATGAGTCAGGGCGTGATTCTACCTGCTTTGCAGGGGATTTGTGGGATTGGGGCTGCTGTGCAGCCCTTCGCGGGCACGCCCGCTCCCACAGGAAGCGTTAAACCCGCCCCAGTGCCACCGCATGATGGCGCAGGTGCTCCTCGATGAAGCTGGCAATGAAGTAGTAGCTATGGTCATAGCCCGGCTGCATACGCAGGGTCATTGCATGGCCACCTTTGCGTGCCGCCTGTTCCAGCGCTTCAGGCTTGAGTTGCTTCTCGAGGAAGTCGTCACGGTCGCCCTGGTCCACCAGCAACGGCGGGCATTGGCCAGCAGGGGTTTCGGCCAGCAGCACACTGGCATCCCACTCACGCCAGCGTCCACGGTCTTCACCCAGGTAGCGGCTGAAGGCCTTCTCGCCCCACGGACAATCCATCGGATTGCTGATTGGCGAGAATGCCGACACCGAGCGGTAGCGCCCCGGATTGCGCAAGGCGCACACCAGCGCGCCATGCCCACCCATGGAGTGGCCGCTGATGCTGCGCTCGCCCGACGCCGGGAAGTGCGCCTCGATCAGGGCTGGCAACTCCTCCACCACGTAGTCGTGCATGCGGTAGTGCTGGGCCCAGGGTTGCTGGGTGGCGTTGAGGTAGAAGCCCGCGCCCAGGCCGAAGTCCCAGGCGCCGTCCGGATCACCCGGCACCTGCTCGCCACGCGGGCTGGTATCAGGGGCAACGATGATCAACCCCAACTCGGCGGCCAGACGCTGGGCGCCGGCCTTCTGCATGAAGTTCTCGTCGGTGCAGGTGAGGCCGCTGAGCCAGTACAGCACCGGCAGCTTTTCGCCCTGCTCGGCCTGCGGCGGCAGGTACACGGCGAACACCATATCGCAACCCAGCACCTTGGAATGATGCCGGTAACGCTTGTGCCAGCCGCCGAAGCTCTTCTGGCAGGAGATGTTATCCAGGCTCATGGCAGACCTCAGAAGTGGATCACGCTACGGATGCTCTTGCCTTCATGCATCAGGTCGAAGGCCTTGTTGATGTCTTCCAGCCCCATCGTGTGGGTGATGAAGGTGTCCAGCGGGATCTCGCCTTTCTCGGACATTTCCACGTAGCTCGGCAGTTCGCTGCGGCCACGCACCCCGCCGAACGCCGAACCACGCCAAACCCGACCAGTAACCAGCTGGAACGGACGCGTGGAAATTTCCTGGCCGGCACCGGCCACACCGATGATGACCGACTCACCCCAGCCCTTGTGGCAGCATTCCAGGGCGGCGCGCATCAGTTGAACGTTGCCGATGCACTCGAAGGAGAAGTCCACGCCACCATCGGTGAGGTCGACGATCACTTCCTGGATCGGGCGATCGTAGTCCTTCGGGTTGACGCAATCGGTGGCACCCAGCTGGCGGGCGATTTCGAACTTGGCCGGGTTGATGTCGATGGCGATGATACGCGAGGCCTTGGCCTTGACCGCACCGATCACGGCCGACAGGCCGATGCCACCGAGGCCGAAGATGGCCACGGTATCACCCGGCTTGACCTTGGCAGTGTTGAGTACCGCGCCGATACCGGTGGTGACGCCGCAGCCCAGCAGGCAGACCTTTTCCAGTGGTGCTTCTTTCTGGATCTTGGCCACGGAAATTTCCGGCAGCACGGTGTATTCGGAGAACGTCGAGGTGCCCATGTAGTGGAACAGTTGCTGGCCCTTGTACGAGAAGCGCGTGGTGCCGTCCGGCATCAGGCCCTTGCCCTGGGTGGCGCGGATGGCCTGGCACAGGTTGGTCTTTCCCGAAAGGCAGAACTTGCACTTGCCGCATTCTGGGGTGTACAGCGGGATGACGTGGTCACCCACGGCGACCGAGGTCACCCCCTCGCCCACCGCTTCGACGATGGCACCGCCTTCGTGGCCGAGGATCGATGGGAAGATCCCTTCCGGGTCAGCACCGGACAGGGTATAGGCATCGGTGTGGCAGACACCGCTGGCGACCACGCGCAGCAGCACTTCACCGGCCTTTGGCATGGCCACGTCGACTTCGACGATTTCCAGGGGTTTCTTGGCTTCGAAGGCTACGGCAGCACGGGACTTGATCATCAAAGGTCTCCAGACAGTGGATCGATTCAGTCTTGCAGTGTAATTCAGCGCCATTTGATGAATAATCAGGCCAAAGACAAAACATTATTGCCATACAGGGATAATCGATGAGCAGCCGATGGGAAGGCATCGACGAATTTGTCGCCGTGGCCGAATCGGGCCAGTTCACTGCCGCCGCCGAACGCCTGGGGGTTTCCTCATCGCACATCAGCCGGCAGATCGCCCGGCTGGAAGACCGCCTGCAAACGCGCCTGCTGTATCGCAGTACCCGCCGGGTAACCCTGAGCGAAGCCGGGCAGACCTTCCTGCAGCATTGCCAACGCTTGCAGGATGGCCGCGAGGAAGCGCTGCGCGCCATGGGCGACCTGGCCAGCGAACCCAAGGGCTTGTTGCGCATGACGTGCGCAGTGGCCTACGGCGAGCGCTTCATCGTGCCGTTGGTGACGCGATTCATGGCGCTGTACCCGCAGCTGCGCGTGGATGTGGAGCTGAGCAACCACACCCTCGACCTGCTGCATGAAGGCATGGACCTGGCCATCCGCCTGGGCCGCCTGGCCGACTCTCGCCTGGTGGCTACCCGCCTGGCGCCAAGGCGCATGTACCTGTGCGCCTCGCCGGCCTATCTTGAGCACTATGGCCGGCCACACAGCCTTTCGGAGCTGGCGCGGCACAATTGCCTGGTGGGGAGTTCGGACTTGTGGGCGCTACAGCAGGATGGCCGTGAGATCAGCCAGCGGGTACAGGGTAACTGGCGCTGCAACAGTGGCCAGGCAGTGCTGGATGCGGCGCTGCAAGGGATCGGGTTGTGCCAGTTGCCGGATTACTACGTGCTGGAACACCTGAACAGTGGTGCGCTGGTGTCGCTGCTGGAGGCGCACCAACCGCCGAATACGGCGGTGTGGGCGCTGTATCCGCAGCAGAGGCACCTGTCGCCGAAGGTACGGCGGCTGGTGGATTACCTGAAGGAGGGGTTGGCGGGGTTGCCGGAGTATCGTTTCGGCTGACGGGATGTGCTGCATGTGCTGGCCTCTTCGCGGGTGAACCCGCTCCTACGACGGCCTGTGCCCAACCACCGATGCGTATGTAGGAGCGGGTTCACCCGCGAATACGGTGGCGGCAGCAACGGTGAACGCTCAGCGTTTACCCGCCCAGCGCTGGCGCAACCATTCGAGATCTTCAGGCCGGGTTACCTTTATGTTGTCACTGCGCCCTTCCACCAGCCGCGGCGCCTGACCGGACCATTCGATGGCCGAGGCTTCATCGGTCACCACCACATCCGACACCAGGCACTCAGCCAGCGCCCGGTGCAACGCTCCAAGGCGGAACATCTGCGGTGTGTACGCCTGCCAGATCGTGCTGCGGTCCACCGTAGCACTCACCCGGCCATGGCTGTCGGCACGCTTGAGGGTATCGCGCGCCGGCACCGCCAGCAGGCCACCCACCGGGTCGTCCGCCAGCTCCGACAACAGCTTGTCCAGGTCGCTGCGTGCCAGGTTCGGCCGCGCAGCATCGTGCACCAGCACCCAGTCGCTGTCCCCCGCCCCCTGGGCATGCAGCACCAGCAAGGCGTTAAGCACCGAGTCAGCGCGTTCACGCCCGCCCGCCGCGCACTGGATGCGTGGGTCGCTGGCGTAGCGCAGGCCAGGCCAGTACGGGTCGTCTTCGGCAATGCTGACCACCACGCCCTTAAGTGCCGGGTGGCCAAGAAAACAGTCGAGGCTGTGCTCGAGAAGGGTCTGCCCAGCCAGCTCCAGGTATTGCTTGGGGCGGTCGGCAGCCATGCGGGCACCCACACCCGCCGCAGGAATCACGGCCCAGAAGGCCGGCAAGGTATCGATCATTTCTGTGGCAACTGGAAGAGGGTTTCGCCCTCTTTGACCATCCCCAATTCGTGGCGGGCCCGTTCTTCAACGGTCTCCATGCCTTTTTTCAGCTCTAGCACTTCAGCATCGAGCACACGATTACGCTCGAGCAAGCGCTCGTTTTCGGCATGCTGATCGGCAATCTGCTGCTTCAGTTCGGTCACTTGCGCCAGGCTGCCGTTACCCACCCACAGGCGGTACTGCAGGCCACCCAACAGCAAGAGCAGAACGAGGAACAACCAATAGGGACTGCGCATCACGTTATCCAGGTTAAAAAGGCTGCCGCGTTTTTACTTCGGGGCCTCGAATAGCACGAAGCCTGGCCGAGGCCAGGCTTCGTCGACAGAAACCCGTTAGTACGTAGGAAAGTTCAGTACGAACGTTCCTACAACTTCGGCTGCTGCCTTTTTACCATCTCTTGCTTAGCCGCGAAACTCGGCACGACCGCGGTAAACCGCTTTGGCGCCCAGTTGCTCTTCGATGCGCAGCAGCTGGTTGTACTTGGAAACGCGGTCGGAACGGCACAGCGAGCCGGTCTTGATCTGGCCAGCAGCAGTACCCACAGCCAGGTCGGCAATGGTCGAGTCTTCGGTTTCACCGGAACGGTGCGAGATCACTGCAGTGTAACCAGCAGCCTTGGCCATCTGGATGGCTTCCAGGGTTTCGGTCAGCGAGCCGATCTGGTTGAACTTGATCAGGATCGAGTTACCGATGCCTTTCTCGATGCCTTCCTTGAGGATCTTGGTGTTGGTCACGAACAGGTCGTCACCGACCAGCTGGACTTTTTCACCGATCTTGTCAGTGAGGATTTTCCAGCCAGCCCAGTCGGACTCGTCCAGGCCATCTTCGATCGAAATGATCGGGAAACGCTCGGTCAGGCCTTTCAGGTAGTCGGCGAAGCCTTCGGCGTCGAACGACTTGCCTTCGCCGGACAGGTTGTACTTGCCGTCTTCGTAGAATTCGGAAGCCGCGCAGTCCAGGGCCAGGGTCACGTCGGTGCCCAGCTTGTAGCCGGCTTTTTCGACAGCTTCAGCGATGGCGCCCAGGGCGTCTTCGTTGGATGCCAGGTTCGGGGCGAAACCACCTTCATCACCTACGGCGGTGTTCAGGCCACGGGCCTTCAGGACGGCCTTGAGGTGGTGGAAGATTTCGGTACCCATACGCAGGCCGTCAGAGAAGGTCTTGGCGCCAACCGGCTGAACCATGAACTCCTGGATGTCGACGTTGTTGTCGGCGTGCTCGCCACCGTTGATGATGTTCATCATCGGAACCGGCATCGAGTACTGGCCCGGGGTGCCGTTCAGGTTGGCGATGTGCGCGTACAGCGGCAGGTCCTGGTCCTGGGCAGCAGCTTTGGCGGCAGCCAGGGAAACAGCCAGGATGGCGTTGGCGCCCAGCTTGGCCTTGTTCTCGGTACCGTCCAGTTCGATCATGGCGCGGTCCAGCGCCTTCTGGTCGGAAGGATCCTTGCCCAGCAGCAGGTCACGGATCGGGCCGTTGATGTTGGCGACGGCCTTCAGCACGCCCTTGCCCAGGTAACGGCTCTTGTCGCCATCACGCAGCTCCAGCGCTTCGCGCGAGCCGGTAGAAGCACCGGACGGCGCGCAAGCGCTGCCGATGATGCCGTTGTCGAGCAGTACGTCGGCTTCCACAGTGGGGTTGCCACGCGAATCGAGAACTTCACGACCTTTGATGTCGACGATTTTTGCCATTGTTGTAAGCACTCCAGAATTTGACGAAAACAACTTAGCTTAGGAAATTCTTGCCGTTCACCAGGCGAACTTGCTTTGGGCAGGCCTGATGAAGGGAGCCCCTGACCGACTGGTCAGGGGTGGATCGGGCGGTACTTTACCCGAGAAATGAGCTTTACGCGGTTTCTACCGTCGGAAAACTTTTCACCAGGTCGTCCAATTGCTTGAGCTGGACCAGGAACGGCTCCAGTTTATCCAGGCGCAGGGCGCATGGACCATCGCACTTGGCGTTGTCCGGGTCGGGGTGGGCTTCGAGGAAAAGCCCGGCCAGGCCCTGACTCATGCCGGCCTTGGCCAGGTCAGTGACCTGGGCCCGACGGCCGCCGGCGGAATCGGCGCGGCCACCCGGCATCTGCAGGGCGTGGGTCACGTCGAAGAACACCGGGTACTCGAACTGCTTCATGATGCCGAAGCCCAGCATGTCGACCACCAGGTTGTTGTAGCCGAAGCTCGAACCACGCTCGCAGAGTATCAACTGGTCGTTACCGGCTTCTTCGCACTTGGCCAGGATGTGTTTCATTTCCTGAGGTGCGAGGAACTGAGCCTTCTTGATGTTGATCACCACGCCGGTCTTGGCCATGGCCACCACCAGGTCAGTCTGGCGCGACAGGAAAGCCGGCAGCTGGATGATGTCGCATACCTTGGCGACGGGCTCGGCCTGGTAAGGCTCGTGCACGTCGGTGATCACCGGCACGTTGAAGGTGCGCTTGATCTCTTCGAAGATCTTCAGCCCCTCTTCCATGCCAGGGCCACGGTAGGACGTTACCGACGAACGGTTGGCCTTGTCGAAACTGGCCTTGAACACGTACGGGATACCGAGCTTCTCGGTAACCCGCACGTACTCTTCGCAGACCTTCATCGCCAGGTCACGGGATTCCAGAACGTTCATGCCGCCGAACAGGACGAACGGCTTGTCGTTGGCGATCTCGATGTTACCGACGCGAATGATCTTCTGGGTCATCGATCAGGCCTTGTTCTTCTGAGCCAGGGCTGCCTTGACGAAGCCGCTGAACAGCGGGTGGCCGTCACGCGGGGTGGAGGTGAACTCCGGGTGGAACTGGCAGGCGACGAACCATGGGTGGTCCTTGGACTCGACCACTTCCACCAGCGCGCCGTCTTCGGAACGGCCGGAAACCACCAGACCAGCTTCCACCAGTTGTGGCAGCAGGTTGTTGTTCACTTCGTAGCGGTGACGGTGACGCTCGGTGATCACGTCCTTGCCGTAGCAGTCGTGCACCTTGGAACCGGCAGCCAGCTGGCAGTCCTGTGCGCCCAGGCGCATGGTGCCGCCCAGGTCGGAAGCCTCGTCGCGGGTCTCGACGGCACCGGTGGCATCGGCCCACTCGGTGATCAGGCCGACCACTGGGTGGCCGCTGTTACGGTCGAACTCGGTGGAGTTGGCGTCTTTCCAGCCCATCACGTTACGGGCGAATTCGATGACGGCCACCTGCATGCCCAGGCAGATACCCAGGTACGGCACCTTGTTCTCACGGGCGTATTGCACCGCGGTGATCTTGCCTTCCACACCGCGCAGGCCGAAACCGCCCGGTACCAGGATGGCATCGGCGCCTTCGAGCAGGCTGGTGCCCTGGTTCTCGATGTCTTCCGAATCGATGTAGCGCAGGTTGACCTTGGTCCGGTTGGTGATGCCGGCGTGGCTCATCGCTTCGATCAGCGACTTGTACGCATCCAGCAGCTCCATGTACTTGCCGACCATGGCGATGGTCACTTCGTGCTCCGGGTTGAGCTTGGCATCGACCACCTTGTCCCACTCGGACAGGTCGGCGCCATTGCACTGCAGGCCGAAGCGCTCGACGACGAAGTCGTCCAGGCCCTGAGCATGCAGTACGCCCGGGATCTTGTAGATGGTGTCGACGTCTTCCAGCGAAATCACCGCACGCTCTTCAACGTTGGTGAACAGCGCGATCTTGCGACGCGACGAAGCATCCACCGGGTGGTCGGAGCGGCAGATCAGCACGTCAGGCTGCAGGCCGATGGAGCGCAGCTCCTTGACCGAGTGCTGGGTCGGCTTGGTCTTGGTTTCGCCAGCGGTGGCGATGTACGGGACCAGGGTCAGGTGCATCAGCATGGCACGCTTGGAGCCCACTTCGACACGCAGCTGGCGAATCGCCTCGAGGAACGGCTGCGACTCGATATCACCCACGGTACCGCCGATCTCCACCAGGGCCACGTCGGCATCGCCGGCACCCTTGATGATGCGACGCTTGATTTCGTCGGTGATGTGCGGGATGACCTGGATGGTCGCGCCCAGGTAATCACCACGACGCTCTTTACGCAGCACGTGCTCGTAGATACGGCCAGTGGTGAAGTTGTTGTTCTGGGTCATGGTGGTGCGGATGAACCGCTCGTAGTGACCCAGGTCGAGGTCGGTCTCGGCGCCATCGTGGGTGACAAACACTTCACCGTGCTGGAACGGGCTCATGGTGCCCGGGTCGACGTTGATGTACGGATCCAGCTTGAGCATGGTGACCTTCAGGCCCCGCGCTTCCAGGATGGCCGCCAGGGAAGCCGAGGCAATGCCTTTCCCCAATGAAGAAACAACACCGCCCGTGACGAATATGTAGCGCGTCATGAAAAACCCTAGAAGTCTGCGTTAAGGCGGCCAGCGCCGCCGGAGAAAGCGAAGGAAGGCCGAAGCCCCCGATCACCTGCGTCAATCACAGTGCATCTCGAAAAACTGCCGCGTCTGTACAGCCAGGGTATACCCGGCATGGCGTTCGCTCGTCATTTCCAGAATCAGCTCGGCAAAAAACTGCTTGGTAATCGGCAACTCCTGTGTTTTCGCGGAACCCACAGAAGTTGTATCAAGAAGGGAGGGTAGTCTACCGGAATGTACCCTTCAGCTCAAACCTTGCGCGTTCGTCGGTAACTGCCAGTGCAGTTGGCAATCCGCCTGCACCAGCCCGGGCAGGTTGGCCACCGCCAGCAGGCATTCGCCGTGATACAGCAACGGCAGGCGCGAGCGCAGGAAATGCGGCACCTGCTGTTCGTTGAGCAGGCGCTTGAGGTCCCGCCGGCCACGGCCGGGAACCGCCAGCATTTCACCCCCCTGACGGTAGGCAATACGCAACCCGCTCGGCACGGCTGCGCCAACAAGACGCACGCAACCATTGCCCGGCAACCGCAACGGCCCATCAGGGTCGGGCCAGGCCAGCGACCCAGCCGGTTGCTGTAGCCAATCACCGCTCAACCACCAGATGCGCCCGTGGCTACGCACCAACCGTCCATCGGCAAGCCGCCAGACTGGCCGGGCATCGGCAGCGGCATCGCGCAGGTCTGCCCAGCCGGCCCAGTGCCGGGTATCGGGCAAACGGGTGCGCTGGCTCAGCCAGTACTGCAAGGCATTGCGCTGACGGGCTGGCGATAACGCCAGCAGGGCGGCCAGGTCGAGGGAATCCAGCCCCGGCCAGGCGAGAGGCGCCCCTTTGCGCGCAAGCGCCAGATCCTCCTGGGCCAGTTCGTCCAGCAAACCCAGCGCCTGGCCCAGATGCTCTGCTGCACGGGCGAAGTTCTGGCTGGCCTGTGGCCAACGTTGCTGCAACTGCGGCATCACTTCGCCGCGCAGGTAGTTGCGGGCGAATTGTGTGTCGACGTTTGACGGGTCTTCGATCCAGGTCAGCCCTTGGGCTTGGGCATAATCCTGCAAATGTTGCCGGGAACAGGCCAGTAACGGCCTGACCAGGCTGCCCTGCCCCAGCGCCCGCTGCCCCGGCATTGCCGCCAGGCCACGCAGGCCGGCGCCGCGCAACAGGCGGAACAGCAGGGTCTCGGCCTGGTCGTCGCGGTGCTGACCGGTGAACAGGATATCGCCCGGGCCGAGCACTTGCCTGAAGGCGGCATAGCGGGCCTCTCGGGCCGCCTGTTCCAGGCTGGCGCCTGGGGAGACCTGGACGTGGATGACCTGGAGTTCAACGTCGAAATTGTCGCAGATGGCTTGGCAGTGGGCGGGCCAGGCGTCGGCAGCGGCTTGCAGGCCGTGGTGGATATGGATGGCGCGCAGCGGGGGGGATGCGTGGTTGCGGGCGTACTCGGCCAGCAGGTGCAGGAGGACGGTGGAGTCGAGGCCGCCGGAGAAGGCGACGTGCCAGGTGGGGGCGTTGAGCCAAGGAGTGAGGTTGATCATCTAGCCCTCGCTCGATTCAAGAAAGCATTCGCGGGCATGCCCGCGCCCACATGTACGGCGCAAGCCTCAAGGGCAGCGCAACCTGTAGGAGCGGGTTTACCCGCGAACACCGGCGAAGCCGGTGCCATCAATCACAAGGGCCGCAAAACGGCCCCAGGGCTAATCAGAATCAGAGGCCGTAGCTCATCAGGCGCTCGTAACGACGGGCCAACAGCGCATCGTTGTCGAACTTGCCGAGCATGTCCAGCTGCTGCACCAGATCGGCACGGATGCTTTCGGACATCTGGGCCGGGTCACGGTGGGCGCCGCCCAGCGGCTCCTGGATGACCTTGTCGACAATGTTCAGGCTCTTCAGACGCTCGGCGGTGATGCCCATGGCCTCGGCCGCGTCTGCTGCTTTATCGGCCGTTTTCCACAGAATCGAAGCACAGCCTTCCGGCGAAATAACCGAGTAGGTGGAGTACTGCAGCATGTTCAGTTGGTCGCACACGCCAATGGCCAGTGCCCCACCGGAACCACCCTCACCGATCACGGTAGCGATGATCGGGGTTTTCAGGCGTGCCATGACCCGCAGGTTCCAGGCGATGGCTTCACTCTGGTTGCGCTCTTCGGCGTCGATGCCCGGGTAGGCGCCCGGCGTGTCGATGAAGGTCAGGATCGGCATCTTGAAGCGTTCGGCCATTTCCATCAGGCGACAGGCCTTGCGGTAACCTTCCGGGCGCGGCATGCCGAAGTTGCGACGCACTTTCTCGCGCACTTCACGGCCCTTCTGGTGGCCAATGACCATGACCGGCTTGCCGTCCAGACGCGCAGTACCACCCACGATGGCGGCGTCGTCAGAGAAGTGACGGTCCCCGTGCAGCTCTTCGAACTCGGTGAAGATGTGCTCCAGGTAGTCCAGGGTGTATGGACGACGCGGGTGACGGGCCAGGCGGGCGATCTGCCAGCTGGTCAGGTTGCCGAAAATGCTTTCGGTCAGGGTGTTGCTCTTGTCTTGCAGACGGGCAATTTCATCGCTGATGTTCAGCGAGTTGTCGTTGCCCACCAGGCGCAGGCCTTCGATCTTGGCTTGCAGGTCGGCAATCGGCTGTTCGAAGTCGAGGAAATTCGGGTTCATAGTCATCCGTCTTGGGTCTACGGCCAGGCGGCCGGCCGGTTGATCCGTTTGGCGCCATACCTTAAGGGATCAGGCGCATTCAGGTCGAGATTAAATTTTTGTCGGTTCAACGATATTGCAGGAAGACGTTCTCACGCCCGAACTGGTCACGCAGCGCCTGAATCAGCCCATCGGCCGGGTCGATCGCCCACTGCTCGCCAAACTGCAGCATGGCCTTGGCGTCGCTGCCGGTGTACTCCAGCGTGATCGGGCAAGCACCGCGATGGCGGGTGATCAGCTCACCCAGCCACTTCAGCCGGTCGCCCTTCAGTGCGTCGTGCGCCACCTTCAGGCGCAGGCTCTCGGCCAGCTTGGTGCGTGCGTCTTCCATGGTCATCACCTGCTTCACCCGCAGGCGCAAGCCCCCGGAGAAGTCGTCATTGCTGACCTCGCCTTCCACCACCACCATCGCATCGGTCTGCAGCAAGGACTGTGCCGCCATGAAGGCATCGGCAAACAGCGATGCCTCGATCCGCCCGGAACGGTCATCCAGGGTGACGAAGCCCATCTTGTCGCCCTTCTTGTTCTTCATCACCCGCAGCGCAATGATCATGCCCGCGATGGTCTGGGTTTCGCGCGACGGCTTGAGGTCGACGATGCGCTGGCGGGCGAAGCGACGGATCTCGGTCTCGTACTCGTCGATCGGGTGGCCGGTGAGGTACAGGCCAAGGGTGTCCTTCTCCCCCTTCAGACGCTCCTTGAGGGTGAGCTCGCGCACCTTGCGGTGGTTGGCATACACATCGACATCTGCCGCGTCGAACATGCTGCCGAACAGGTCGACATGACCACTGTCAGCGGTGTGTGCGGCCTGCTCGGCTGCCTTGATGGCCTCGCCCAGCGCCGACAGCAAGGTTGCCCGGTTGATGTCGATGTTGGCGTGGTAGGCCTTGATCTCGTCATGGAAGTGCGGACCAAGGCGGTCCAGCGCGCCACTGCGCACCAGCGCATCAAGGGTACGCTTGTTGACCCGTTTGAGGTCGATGCGTTCACAGAAATCGAACAGGTCCTTGAAGGGACCGCCTTGGGCACGGGCCTCGACAATCGCCTCCACCGGGCCTTCGCCGACACCCTTGATGGCACCAAGGCCGTAGACGATACGGCCGTCGTTGTTGACGGTGAACTTGAAGTCCGAGAAGTTCACATCCGGCGCGTCGAGGCGCAGCTTCATGCTGCGCACCTCCTCCACCAGCACCACCACCTTGTCGGTGTTGTGCATATCCGCCGACAGGACCGCGGCCATGAATGGCGCCGGGTAGTGGGTTTTCAGCCAGGCGGTCTGGTACGACACCAGGCCATAGGCGGCGGAGTGGGATTTGTTGAAGCCGTAGCCCGCGAACTTCTCTACCAGGTCGAAGATGTTACCGGCGAGGTCCGCATCGATATTGTTGGCTACGCAACCTTCGATGAAACCACCGCGCTGCTTGGCCATTTCCTCGGGCTTTTTCTTACCCATGGCCCGGCGCAGCATGTCGGCGCCACCCAAGGTATAACCTGCCATCACCTGGGCGATCTGCATCACCTGTTCCTGGTACAGGATGATGCCGTAGGTTGGCGCCAGTACCGGCTTGAGGCCTTCGTACTGGTAGTCGGAGTGCGGGTAGGCCAGCTCGGCGCGGCCGTGCTTGCGGTTGATGAAGTCGTCCACCATGCCCGATTGCAGCGGGCCCGGGCGGAACAACGCAACCAGTGCGATCAGGTCTTCCAGGCAGTCGGGCTTGAGCTTCTTGATCAGCTCCTTCATGCCGCGCGATTCAAGCTGGAACACCGCCGTGGTTTCGGCCTTCTGCAGCAGCTCGTAGGTCTTGCGGTCGTCCAGCGGAATGAAGTCGATGTTGAGGTCGGGCAGGTTCTTCTTGGCCTGCTCGCGGTTGATGATCTCCATCGCCCACTTGATGATGGTCAAGGTACGCAGGCCGAGGAAGTCGAACTTCACCAGGCCGGCGGCCTCGACGTCATCCTTGTCGAACTGGGTTACCAGGCCACCACCCTCTTCATCACAGGCGATCGGCGAAAAGTCGGTGAGCTTGGTCGGTGCGATAACCACACCACCGGCGTGCTTGCCGGTACCCCGGGTCACACCCTCCAGCTTCAGGGCCATGTCCCAGATTTCACGGGCGTCTTCGTCGCCCTTGAGGAAGTCACGCAGGATTTCTTCCTGCTCGTAGGCCTTCTCCAGGGTCATGCCCACTTCGAAGGGGATCATCTTCGACAGGCGGTCGGCCAGGCCATAGGATTTGCCTTGCACCCGCGCCACGTCACGCACCACCGCCTTGGCGGCCATGGTACCGAAGGTGATGATCTGGCTCACCGCATTACGCCCGTAGGCCTCGGCCACGTAGTCGATCACCCGGTCACGGCCGTCCATGCAGAAGTCGACGTCGAAGTCGGGCATGGAAACACGTTCAGGGTTGAGGAAGCGCTCGAACAGCAGGTCGTAGGCCAGCGGGTCGAGATCGGTGATCTTCAGGACATAGGCCACCAGCGAGCCGGCACCCGAACCACGACCCGGGCCCACCGGTACGTCGTTGTTCTTGGCCCACTTGATGAAGTCCATAACAATCAGGAAGTAACCGGGGAAGCCCATCTGGATGATGATGTCCAGTTCGAACTTCAGGCGGTCCAGGTAAACCTGACGCTTTTCTTCATAATTGGGCGTCGTCTCTTTCGGCCACAACACGGCCAGGCGCTCTTCCAGGCCTTCGTGGGACACATGCCGCAGGTAGTCATCGATGCCCATGCCATTGGGCGTGGGGAAGTCAGGCAGGAAGTACTTGCCCAGCTGTACCTGGATGTTGCAGCGCTTGGCAATTTCGACGGTGTTGGCGATGGCGTCGGGCAGGTCGCTGAAGAGCTCGGCCATTTCCTCCGCCGACTTCAGGTACTGCTGGTCGCTGTAGCAACGCGGGCGGCGCGGGTCATCGAGGGTCCAGCCCTCACCGATACAGACGCGGGTTTCGTGGGCGTCGAAATCCGCCTGTTTGATGAAACGTACGTCGTTGGTAGCCACCAGCGGGGCGCCAAGCTTGTCGGCCAATGCCACCGCCGCGTGCACGTATTCTTCGTCGCGTGCGCGATTGGTGCGCTGCACTTCAACGTAGAAGCGCTCGGGGAACATGCCCATCCAGTCCTGAAGAAGCGCTTCGGCTTCGTCTTGCCGACCCGCCAGCAGCGCCATGCCAATGTCGCCTTCCTTGCCCGCGGACAAGGCAATCAGGCCCTCGCTGGCCGGGGCGATCCATTCACGCTGGAGGATGACCAGGCCATTGCGCTGGCCATCGGTCCAGCCGCGCGAGATCAGTTCGGTGAGGTTGCGATAGCCCTTGGGGTTCATGGCCAGGAAGCATATGCGCGACAGCGGGGCTTCCGGGTCGGCACCGGCCAGCCACAGGTCGGCACCGCAGATCGGCTTGATGCCGGCGCCCATGGCCGTCTTGTAGAACTTCACCAGCGAGCACATGTTGCTCTGATCGGTGATCGCGACCGCCGGCATGTTCATCCCGGTCAGCGCCTTGGCCAGCGGCTTGATCCGCACCAGGCCGTCGACCAGCGAGAATTCGGAGTGGACGCGCAGGTGAACGAAGGGAACCGACATGGAAGATCCTGTAGCAGTGCTTAACGACAAGGGCGGGATTGTAGCCTAACTAGGGGCTTTTTTTGGGGCTGCTTTGCAGCCCTTCGCGGGNAAGGGCCGCAAAGCGGCCCCAATAGGTCAGATCAGGGAATCGGTGACGCCTTCGCGCACTTCCCAAGCCGCCCGCACCGGGGCGAAGGAACGCCGATGAATGGGCGTAGGCCCAAGGCGCGCCAAGGCCTCGAGATGCACCGGGGTCGGGTAGCCCTTGTGCCCGCCAATGCCATAACCCGGGTAGATCAGTTCGAACGCACTCATTTCCCGATCACGGGTCACCTTGGCCAGGATCGATGCCGCCGCAATGGCCGGCACCTGGCTATCCCCCTTGACCACCGGTGCTGCTGGCACCGCCAGCTTCGGGCAGCGATTGCCATCGATCAGGGCCAGCTTCGGCGTAATGTGCAAGCCCTCCACTGCCCGCTGCATGGCCAGCATGGTGGCCTGCAGGATGTTCAGGCTGTCGATTTCCTCGACTTCGGCGCGGGCGATGCAGAAGCTCAAGGCCTTTTCGCAGATCTCGTCGAACAGCGCCTCACGCCTGGCTTCGGTGAGTTTCTTCGAATCGTTCAGGCCGAGAATCGGCCGCGCGGGATCAAGAATCACGGCCGCCGTTACCACCGCGCCGCACAACGGGCCGCGGCCCACTTCGTCAACGCCGGCGACCAGGTCTTCTACCAGGTTGAAGTCCAGTCCAATTTGCATGTCAGCGGTCCTTGAGCAGGGCCAGTACCGCCTCGGCCGCCTGATTGGAGGCGTCACGGCGCAGGGTGCGGTGAATTTCGTCGAAACGTTCGGTCTGCTGGCTTCCATCGCGCACCAGCGGCGCCAGGGTGTTGGCCAGCGCTTCACTGGTAGCGTCGTCCTGCAGCAACTCGGGCACCAGCTCTCGCTGGGCCAGCAGGTTCGGCAATGACACGTAAGGGCTTTTCACCAGACGCTTGAGAATCCAGAAGGTCAAGGGCGCCAGGCGGTACGCCACCACCATCGGCCGCTTGTACAGCAGCGCCTCGAGGGTGGCGGTACCCGAGGCGATCAGCACCGCGTCACAGGCTGCCAGGGCTTGGTGCGACTGGCCATCGAGCAGGGTCAGCGGCAGTTGGCGCCCTTCAAGCATCTGTTCGATCTGGGCGCGCCGCGTGGCGTTGGCGCAGGGCAACACGAAGCGCACACCCGGCACTTGTTGGCAAAGGCGCTCGGCGGCGTCGAGGAACAACGCGCCCAGGCGCCCTACTTCGCCGCCCCGACTGCCCGGCATCAATGCCACCACCGGCCCCTCGCCCAGGCCCAGCGCGGCGCGCGCGGCCGGGCGGTCGGATTCAAGCGGGATGGTGTCCGCCAGCGGGTGGCCAACAAAACGCACTGGCACACCTTGCTCTTCGTAGAACCGCGCCTCGAACGGCAGCAGCGTCAGCATCAGGTCGCAGCCTTCGCGAATCTTCAGCACGCGCTTCTGCCGCCAGGCCCACACTGACGGGCTGACATAGTGCACGGTCTTGATCCCGGCCTGGCGCAGCTTCAGCTCGATGTTGAGGGTGAAGTCAGGGGCGTCGATGCCGATGAATACGTCGGGCTTTTCTTCGATCAGGGTCTGGATCAGCAACTTGCGGCGCTTGAGCAGCTCGCGCAGGCGACCGAGTACCTCGACCAGCCCCATGACGGCCAGGCGCTCCATGGGGAAATAGGATTGCAGGCCCTCAGCTTCCATCAAGGGGCCGCCAACCCCGATGAACCGCACGTCGGGGTGGCGTGCCTTGAGGGCACGCATCAAGCCTGAACCAAGAATATCGCCACTGGCCTCACCCGCGACCAGCGCTACGCAAAGCTGGGCCATATCAGCGCGTGATGCCGCGAGCGGAGCTCAGGATCGACTGACGGAACAGCTCGACCTCAGGGTGTTGCGTGGCCGGTTCGGCCAGCTCCTTGAGCGCGTCTTCGACGGTCAGGCCCTGACGGTAGACAATCTTGTAGCAACGACGCAGCACATGGATCACCTCGTCGCTGAAACCGCGGCGGCGCATGCCCTCGAAGTTCATGCTGCGGGCTTCGGCGGGGCTGCCGAACACGGTAACGAAGGCCGGAACGTCCTTGCCAATGGCCGTGCCCATGCCGGAAAACGCGTGGGCGCCAATATGGCAGTACTGGTGAACCAGGGTGTAACCGGACAGGATCGCCCAGTCACCCACATGTACATGACCTGCCAACGCCGTGTTGTTGACCAGGATGCAGTGGTTGCCGATGACACTGTCGTGGCCAATGTGGGCATAGGCCATAATCAGGTTATGGTCACCCACGGTGGTTTCCGCGCGGTCCTGAACAGTACCGCGGTGGATGGTCACCCCTTCGCGAATCACATTGTGATCACCGATCACCAGGCGCGTCGGCTCACCCTTGTACTTAAGGTCCGGGGTGTCTTCACCGATCGAGGAAAACTGAAAGATACGGTTGTGCTTGCCGATGCGGGTCGGGCCTTTGAGCACAACATGCGGGCCGATGACGGTGCCCTCCCCGATTTCGACATCAGGGCCAACGATCGACCAAGGGCCGACCTCGACGCCGTCGGCCAGCTTGGCCGACGGATCGATAATGGCCCGAGGATCAATCGAATTCATAGGGAGCGTTCCGCGCAGGTGATTTCTGCCGAGCAGACCGGCTTGCCATCGACAAGGGCGCGGCACTCGAACTTCCAGATCATGCTTTTACGGCTGAGGAACTTGGCCTCCAGCACAAGCTGGTCGCCCGGCAGAACCGGCTGACGGAAACGCAGTTTGTCGGAACCGACGAAGTAGTACAGGGTGCCATCGGCCGGCTTGGCATCGAGCATCTTGAAACCAAGGATGCCGGCCGCCTGGGCCATGGCTTCGATGATCAGGACACCCGGCATGATCGGGTGTGCCGGGAAGTGGCCATTGAAAAACGGCTCGTTGATGCTGACATTCTTGTAGGCACGAATGCTCTGGGCCTCGAAGTCCAGATCCGTCACACGGTCTACCAGCAGAAACGGGTAGCGGTGAGGCAGGTATTCGCGAATCTCGTTGATGTCCATCATTTCGGTGGGGAAGCCTGTAATAAGAATAGGGAGCGCAGGTGCTGACCACACGCTCCTTTTGCAATCCAAAGAGGAGCCAGCTAGCGACTGTTCACTCTTGCTCAGGGAATGGTATCAGCCTTCTGATGTCGGCAGGCCACCTGAGGTCACGGTATCGACGCGTTTTTCCAGCTGCTGGAGACGCTTGGCCATGTCGTCCAGGTGGCGGATACGCGCGGCGCTCTTGCGCCAGTCAGCCAGCGGCTGCATGGCAGTGCCGGAAGAATAGGAACCCGGTTCAGTGATCGAACGGGTAACCATGGTCATTCCGGAAACGAAAACGTTATCGCAAATATCAATATGCCCAACCAGCCCCACACCACCGGCCAGCATGCAGTGCTTGCCGATGCGCGTGCTGCCGGAGATTCCGACGCAAGCAGCCATGGCAGTGTGATCACCGATCTGCACGTTGTGAGCGATTTGGATCTGGTTATCCAGCTTCACCCCGTCGCCGATCCGGGTGTCGGAGAGCGCGCCACGGTCGATAGCAGTATTGACACCGATCTCAACGTCATCACCAATGGTGACGCCGCCGATCTGCGCAATCTTGCGCCAGATACCCTTCTCGTTGGCAAAGCCGAAGCCCTCACCGCCGATCACGGCACCCGACTGGATGACCACGCGCTTACCGATGGTCACGTCGTGATACAGCGTGACCCGCGGTGCCAGCCATCCACCTTCACCGACCACACAGCGGGCACCGATGAAGCAGTGTGCGCCGATGCTGACGTTGGCGCCGATGCGCGCACCACTTTCGATGACCGCGAACGGCCCGATGCTGGCGCTGGCGTCCACCTGGGCATCTTCCGCCACCACGGCGCTGGGATGTATTCCCGCCTCAGCCTTGGGTTTGGGATCGAACAGGTGGGAAATCCGCGCGTAAGCCAGGTACGGGTCCGCCACGACCAGGGTATTGCCGGCAAAGCTTTCGGCATCCGCAGCCTTGAGCAGCACCGCGCCGGCCTGGCTGTTGTCCAGGTACTTGCGGTACTGCGGGTTGGCGAGGAAGCTCAACTGCGTCGGGCCAGCCTCTTGCAAGGTGGCCAGCCCGGTAATCTGCAGCGCCTCGGGCCCCTTGAGGGTAGCTCCGAGTACCTCGGCCAGCTGGCCTAGCGTCATGGTCACACTCATATCAACGGGCTTGGTTCATGCGCTCGATGACTTGGCGGGTGATGTCGTACTGAGGTTTGACATCGATGACCGCACCACGCTCGAGGACCAGGTCGTAGCCGCCCTTTTTGATCACTTCCTCGACAGCACCATCAAGCTTCGGCTTCAGTTGCTTGAGCATATCGCGGTCGGCAACGGCCTTGGCTTCGTTCAGTTCCTTGGACTGGAACTGGAAATCGCGGGCCTTTTGCTTGAACTCGAGTTCCAGGCGCTCACGCTCCTGCTGCTGCATCTTGTCGCCGCCCTTGATCAGGCGGTCCTGGATGCCCTTGGCACTGCTTTCCAGGCTTTTCAGCTTGGTCAGTTGCGGACCGAATTTCTTCTCGGCATCAACCGCATACTTCTTGGCGGCATCCGACTCGAGCAGGGCCATCTGGTAGTTCAGGACGGCAACCTTCATTTCGGCGAAAGCCGGGGTGGCGACCAGCGCCGCGGCCACTACGGCCAATTGAGCCAATTTACGCACGATGCACTCCTGGATAAACCGTTGTCATTAAGCAAGGGCCGACCTTAGAAGGTCTGGCCCAGAGAGAATTGGAACACCTGGGTATCGGCATCGTCCGGCTTCTTGACCGGCATTGCCAGGCTGAAGCTCAACGGGCCCAGTGCGGTAATCCAGGTCACGCCCAGGCCGACCGAACTGGCCATGCCCGAGAACCCGACCTTCTCGCAATCAGGTTTGTTGCCGCAATTGGTGTCGAACACGTTACCCACGTCCCAGAACACGGAAGTGCGCAGTGAACGCTGGTCCTTGACGAACGGCAGCGGGAACAGCAGCTCGGCACCGCCTTGCACCAGCACGTTACCACCAAACGGCAACGGATCCTGATCCGGGTCGGCGATGGTGCCTGGCTTGCCACCTGCGGCCTCACCGATGCTCGGGGTACTGCGCGGGCCCAGGCTGCTGTCCTTGAAGCCACGGACGGAGTTGAAACCACCCGCGAAATAGTTCTCGTAGAACGGCAGGCCGGAGGTGCTGCCGTACCCATCACCATAGCCCAGCTCGGTATGCAGGCGCAGGGTGTAGTCGCTGGTGATCGGCTTGAACAGCTGGCCACGGTAGTCAAGCTTGAAGAACGACAGGTCGCTGCCCGGAACGGTGGACTCCAGGGTCAGGCTTTGCGAGTGACCACGGGTGGCCAGTACGCCTTTGTTCAGGGTCGACTCGGACCAGCCGATCGAGGCCTTGAAGTTCAGGAAGTTGTCACCTTCCTGCTCGAGGAAGTCGAAGATCTCGTCAACGGTGTACTTGCCGGTCTTGATCTTGTCCTGCTGCACGCTCAGGCCGTAGGTCAGGCGCGAGGTTTCGCTGATCGGGTAGCCCAGGCTGACGCCGGCACCGTAGCTGTCCACCGCATAGCTGGCAACGTCGACGTCGAGGTCGTCGTAATCGGTGCTGCGGTAGAAGGCGTTGTAGCCCAGGCTGACGCCATCGGCGGTGAAGTAGGGATCAACGAAGCCGAAGTTGTAACGGGTCTGGTATTCCGAACGGGTCAGGCCGATGGACACCTTGTTACCGGTACCGAGGAAGTTGCTCTGGCTGATCGACCCCCCCAGGATCAGGCCGGCGCTCTGGGCGAAACCGACGCTGGCGGTGATCGAACCCGAGGCCTGCTCTTCGACGCTGTAGTTGACGTCGACCTGGTCGTCGGTGCCAGGCACCTGCGGGGTCTCGACGTTGACTTCCTTGAAGAAGCCCAGGCGCTCCAGGCGGGTCTTGGACTGGTCGATCAGGTAGGTCGACGCCCAGCCACCTTCCATCTGGCGCATTTCGCGACGCAGCACTTCGTCTTCGGTCTTGGTGTTGCCGCGGTAGTTGATGCGGTTGACGTAGGCACGCTTGCCCGGGTCGACCACGAACATGATGTCGACGGTGTGGTCCTGGTCGTTTGGTTGCGGCACGCCGTTGACGTTGGCGAAGGTGTAGCCTTCGTTACCCAGGCGGCGGGTGATCAGCTCGGACGTGGTGGTCATCACCTTGCGCGAGAACACCTGGCCCGGCTGCACCAGCAGCAACGACTTGACCTGGTCTTCCGGCACCTTGAGGTCACCGGACAGCTTCACGTCGCGAACGGTGTATTTCTCGCCTTCGTTGATGTTGACGGTGATGTAGACGTGCTTCTTGTCCGGCGTGATGGACACCTGGGTGGAGGCGATGTCCATGTTGATGTAGCCGCGGTCCAGGTAGTAGGAACGCAGGCGCTCCAGGTCACCGGAGAGTTTTTCACGGGCGTACTTGTCGTCGTTCTTGAAGAACGACAGCCAGTTGGTGGTCTTCAGCTCGAACAGCTGCCCCAGGGTCTCATCATCGAATACGTTGTTGCCCACGATGTTGATGTGCTGGATGGCGGCGACGGTGCCTTCGTTGATCTTGATCTTCAGTGCCACTCGGTTGCGCGGCTGCGGCACCACCTCGGCGTCGACCTCGGCCGAGTAGCGCCCTTGGGCCACGTACTGGCGCTGCAGCTCATTACGCACACCTTCGAGGGTGGCACGCTGGAAGATCTCGCCTTCGGCCAGGCCCGATTGTTTCAGGCCCTTCATCAGGTCTTCGGTGCTGATCGCCTTGTTGCCTTCAATCTCGATGCTCGACACCGACGGGCGCTCGACCACGTTGATGATCAGCACATTGCCATCGCGGCTCAACTGGATGTCCTGGAAGAACCCGGTCTTGAACAAGGAACGAGTCGAGTCCACCAGGCGGCGGTCGTCGGCCTGGTCGCCAACGTTCAGCGGCAAGGCACCGAACACACTGCCAGCGGAAACCCGCTGCAGGCCGTTGACGCGAAT
>NZ_JBQENN010000012.1:147382-170903 GCF_052044625.1 Pseudomonas sp. 22515 | reverse complement strand
TTCTTGCCGGTCGCCTTCACCGCCTTGACGAAATCCTCGTTGTCCCAGGCGTTGATCTGGCCAGGGCGGGCAATGTACGGCGCGTCCGGGAACAGGGCTTTCAGTTCCGGCACCAGCGGGCCGTTGGGGCCTTGCTCGAAGCTGGTGGTGAGGATGGTCGGCAGGTTGAAGAACTTGGCCAGGTCAGCCAGCGCCAGCACGTTGTTCTTGAACTTGTCCGGCTCGATATCGCGCACCAGCGACAGCAGGCCAGCCTGGTGGTCGACCAGCAGTACGGCAGCGTCGTCTTTGTTCAGGCGGTTGTAGGTGAATTTGCTCATGGTCTGTGCTCCCAAGGGTTATGAATTTTTCAGCAATTCGGGGTGTTTCGCGTTGATGGGCACAGATTAAAATCATCACCTTTGCGGCGGTAGTTAGCAGAATCTGGCTTTAGCGTTCCGATTTATGAACGATGGATTTGTAGGGGCTGTGCCGGCCTCTTCGCGGCTAAAGCCGCTCCTACAAGCGAAGAGGCCGGCACAGGCAACCAAATACCCGGAGACCGATCATTGGAAGACCTCAACTCCCTCTACTACTTCACCCAGGTCGTCGAACATGGCGGCTTCGCCCCGGCCGGGCGGGCGCTGGACATGCCCAAGTCAAAACTCAGCCGGCGAATCGCCGACCTTGAAGACCGCCTGGGTGTGCGGCTGTTGAACCGCACCAGCCGCCACTGCTCGCTGACCGAAATCGGCCAGGCCTACTACAACCGTTGCCTGGCCATGCGCGTGGAGGCAGAGGGCGCAGCGGAGATCATCGAGCGCAACCGCAGCGAACCGCGCGGCTTGGTCCGCATCAGCTGCCCGACCACCCTGCTCAACTCCTGGGTCGGGCCGATGCTGACCCGCTACATGCTCAAGTACCCGCAAGTGGAGCTGTTCATCGAAAGTACCAACCGCCGTGTCGACCTGTTGCACGAGGGCTTCGATATTGCTCTGCGGGTGCGCTTTCCGCCGCTGGAGAACACTGACATGGTGATGAAGGTGCTGAGCAACAGCACCCAGTGCCTGGTCGGTCAACCTCAATACCTGGCGCAACTGCCCAAAGGCTTTGATCCGCAGCTGCTGGGCACGCTACCCAGCGTGCATTGGGGCAGTGCCCAGCGCGAGTACCAGTGGGAACTGTTCCAGGGTGAGGACAACAGCCGCAGCATCGTCATCCCGCATACACCACGCATGGTGACTGATGACCTGTTTGCCTTGCGCCACTTCGTGGTAGCCGGAGTGGGGATTGCACACTTGCCGCGGGTGGCGGTGCGTGAGGACCTGGCGGCAGGACGCCTGGTTGAGCTGATTCCAGACTGGCACCCGCGTTGCGGCATCGTGCATGCGATCTTCCCATCGCGACGTGGGTTGCTGCCTTCGGTGCGAGCGCTGATCGATCATCTGGCTGAGGAGTTCGCCATCAGCGACATGGCTTGAGTGCCTGGCTGGCTGAGCCGGCCTCTTCGCGGGCCTGCCCGCGCCCACAGGTACTGCACAAGGCTCGGGGCCGGTGGTGGCCCTGTAGGAGCGGCTTTAGCCGCGAAAGGGCCGGTACAGGTAATGCAAATCCCCACCCAGCACACCCTTACAAGACCTTGGGTCTACGCTTCTTCCACACTCCCGGATCATCCCCCGGAGCCCCTCATGATCCGCGCCACTCACGGACCAGGCCGCGCCCTGCTCGCCACCCTCGCCCTCTGGCCGGCGCTGAGCCACGCCGAGGCGCCCGGCTGGTCGCTGCTCAGCCGCAACTATTTCCTGCACAGTGACTTCCGCTCGCCCTCCGGCAGCGGCCAGAACTACCGCCAGGAATGGGCCCAAGGCTTCATCGGCGAGGTGCGTTCCGGTTTCACCGAAGGCACTGTCGGCGTCGGCATCGATGCCCATGGCTTTCTTGGCCTCAAGCTCGACGGCGGCCGCGGCCATAGCGGCACCGGCCTGCTGCCACGCGACAGCGATGGCCGCGCCGAGTCCGAGTACTCCAGCGCCGGTGCCGCGCTCAAAATGCAGTTAGGCAACACCCAACTGCGCTATGGCGAGATGATGGTGGAAACCCCGGTGTTCGACACCGGTGACAAACGCCTGCACCCGGAATACGCCACCGGCTGGTGGGTGGAAAACACCGACCAGCCCGACTGGCGCCTGCAGGCCGGGCGTTTCACTGCCTTCAACAACCAGGACAACAGCTCCACCCACGACGACTTCAGCGGCTACGGCGCGACCACCCACAACCGGGCCATCAGCCTGGCCGGTGCCACCTTCGCACCCAACGGGCCGTTCGGCGCCGCAGTGTATGCCGGGCAGCTGGAAAACACCTGGCGCCAGGCCTACCTCAACCTGAACCTGGCCGAGGGCAACTGGCGCCTGGACGGCAACCTGTACAAAACCCGCGACACCGGCAACGCCAGCGCCGGGGCGATCGACACCCTCGCCTACAGCCTGCTGGCCAGGTACAGCTTCGGCGCACAGGCGCTGAGCCTGGCCTACCAGAAGGTCGAGGGCGACACCCCGTTCGACTTCGTCGGCGGCGACGCCATCTACCTGGCCAACGCGATCAAGTACGCCGACTTCAACGGCCCTGGCGAGCACTCGTGGCAACTGCGCTATGACCTGAACTTCGCCACCCTCGGCGCGCCTGGCCTGAGCCTGATGGGCCGCTATGTCAGCGGCCGCGGCATCGACGGCAGCCATGCGCCTGCGGGCGGCGCCTATGTGAACCAGTACGGCGACGGCGGCAAGCACTGGGAACGCGACATCGACCTGAAATACGTGGTGCAGTCGGGGGCTGCCAAGGACCTGAGCCTGTCGTTCTCCCACGTCAGCCACCGCGCCAACCAGGCCCAGGCGGGCAATGATATCGACCGCATCTACCTGATCATCGAATACCCACTCAAAGGCAGCTTCTGACATGAGTACATCCCCTTCAGGTGCCTGGAGCCCGTTGCGTAACACCACCTTCCGCATGCTGTGGATCGCCACCATCGCCTCCAACATCGGCACCTGGATGCACGAGGTGGGCGCCGGCTGGCTGATGACCACGCTGTCGGCCAGCCCGCTGCACGTGGCGTTGATCCAGGTAGCCGGCTCGTTGCCGATGTTCTTCCTGGCCCTGCCGGCGGGCGCAGCGGCGGACATCGTCGACAAACGCCGCTACCTGTTGCTGGTGCAACTGTGGATGTCTTGCGTAGCGGTCGTGCTGGCGGCCCTGACCTTGCTCGGGATGATGAACGTCACCTTGCTGCTGGTGCTGACCCTGGCACTGGGCATCGGCACAGCGCTGATGATGCCGGCGTGGAGCGCACTGACACCGGAACTGGTGGGCAAGGAGGACCTGGCCAACGCGGTGGCGCTTTCCAGTGTCGGCATCAACGTGTCACGGGCCATCGGCCCGGCACTGGCGGGGGTGGTGGTGAGCATGGTCGGCCCGTGGCTGACCTTTGCCCTGAATGCCATCTCGTTTGCGGGTGTGATCCTGGTGTTGTTCCTGTGGAAGCGCGAGGTGAAGGAACCACTGCTGCCGGCCGAACGCTTCGTTGGCGCCATGCGCACTGGGCTGCGCTTTGCCCGCAGCGCCAAGCCTTTGCAGGCCGTGATGCTACGCGCGTTGGCGTTCTTTTTCTGCGCCAGCGCCGGCACTTCGCTGCTGCCGCTGATCGTGCGTGGCGAGATGCGCGGCACCGCAGCGGACTTCGGCCTGCTGCTGGCGGCCATCGGTATTGGCGCAGTGGCGGGTGCCACCTTGCTGCCGCGCCTGCGTGAGCGCATCAGCCGTGACCGCCTGGTGTTACTGGCCAGCCTGCTGTATGCCCTGTTCCTGCTGGCCCTGGCGCTGGTGCGAAACTTCTATGCGCTGCTGCCCGCGATGCTGCTCAGTGGCGCGGCGTGGATCGCGGTGCTGTCCAACCTGCAGGTGGCTGCACAGACTTCGGTGCCCGCCTGGGTACGGGCGCGGGCTTTGTCGGTATACATTCTGATCTTCTTCGGCGCCATGGCCTGTGGCGGCCTGCTGTGGGGCACACTGGCCAGCCATGCAACGATCACCTTCAGCCTGCTGCTGGCCGCAGGCGGCCTGGCGCTGGGTACCTTGCTGACCTGCAAGGTGGCGCTGCCGGAAACCGAGGCAGAGGAGCTGACGCCGTCGCTGCATTGGCCGGTGCCGGTATTGAGCGATGACATGGACAAGGAAGTCGGACCGGTGATGGTCACCGTCGAGTACCACATCGCCCCCACCAAGGCCGAGGCCTTCCAGCAAGCGGCACGGGAGCTGGAAGCGATGCGCAAGCGCAATGGCGCATTGTCGTGGGGGTTGATGCGGGACAGTGCTGATCCGGCGTTGTGGCTGGAGTTCTTCTTCGAGGAATCGTGGCTGGAGCATCTGCGGCATCACCACCGGGTGACCCGTGGTGAACTGAAGATCGAGGCGCGGGTCAGGATGCTGCAGACCGATGGGGTTGAAGTGCGGATTCGGCATTTGTTGGCTGGCGGGGAGCATAAGGCTCACCATTGATGCTGGCCTTTGCGGCCCTTTCGCTACAAGGACCGCGCAGCCCCCGTATGCGCGGGTTTACCCGCGAAAGGACCACAAAGGCCCCGTAGGTGCGGGTTACCTGCGAAAAGGCAGCAAAGGCCCTGTAGGAGCGGGTTTACCCGCGAAAGGGCCGGCACTGAAGACACAAAAAAGGGGCCAGATATTGGCCCCCGTTCTTCACATCAGCTCACCTTAGAAAGCGAAGCACGAACAGCCCAGCGCCCCCCAGAAGCCCTGGAAGTCATTGACCGGAACACTCGATTTGCGCGCCTTGTCATGGCTGTGTGCATGCACTCCGCACGGCCCCGAGCACTGGTGCACAGCGGCTGCCAACGATGGCGTACCAACGCGCCAGTGCCCAGGCACCTTGGTCACCGGCGACCACTCTGGCAGCACCGGCACCTGCGGCGGGCCAAGCTTGTCGAACTCGCCAGCACCGTACACCACCTTGCCATCAACGATGGTCAGCACCGACTCGATGCCCTTGATCGCCTCTTCATCGACACTGAAGAAGTCCAGCGACAATGCTGCCAGGTCAGCCAGCTGGCCTACCTTGATCTGGCCCTTCTTGCCTTGCTCGCTGGAGAACCAGGCGCTGCCCTGGGTGAACAGTTGCAGCGCGGTGTCACGGCTCAGGCCTTCCGGGTACAGCTCCATGCCACCGACCGTCTTGCCGCTGACCAGCCAGTACAGTGAGGTCCATGGGTTGTAGCTAGACACCCGAGTGGCATCGGTACCCGCGCCCACCGGCACGCCCATGTCGAGCATGCGCTTGATCGGCGGGGTCTGTTCGGCAGCCTTGGCGCCGTAACGATCGACGAAGTACTCACCCTGGAAGGCCATGCGATCCTGAATGGCAATACCGCCACCCAGCGCCCGCACGCGCTCGATGTTCTGGGGGGTGATGGTTTCGGCGTGGTCGAAGAACCACGGCAAGCCATTGAACGGGATGTCCCGGTTGACCTTTTCGAACACGTCGAGCATGCGCGTGATCGACTCGTTGTAGGTGGCGTGCAGGCGGAACGGCCAGCGCTGCTCGACCAGGTGGCGCACCACCGGCTCCAGTTCTTCTTCCATGGTCTGCGGCAGGTCCGGGCGCGGCTCGAGGAAGTCCTCGAAGTCGGCGGCAGAGAACACCAGCATTTCGCCCGCGCCATTGTGGCGCAAGAAATCGGTGCCGCTGTGCAGCTTGACGCTGGAGGTCCACTTCTTGAAGTCGTCCAGTTCTTCCTTGGGCTTCTGGGTGAACAGGTTGTAGGCGATGCGCACGGTCAGCTGGTTGTTGTCGGCCAGCTCCTGGATCACCGAGTAGTCATCGGGGAAGTTCTGGTAGCCGCCACCGGCGTCGATGGCGCTGGTCAGGCCCAGCCGGTTGAGCTCACGCATGAACTGGCGAGTGGAGTTGACCTGATACTCCAGCGGCAGCTTAGGCCCCTTGGCCAGCGTGGCGTAGAGGATCATCGCGTTCGGGCGGGCGATCAGCATGCCGGTCGGGTTGCCGAACTTGTCACGCTGGATTTCGCCACCTGGCGGGTTCGGGGTGCTCTTGTCGTAGCCGACGGCCTTGAGCGCAGCGCGGTTGAGCAGCGCGCGGTCATACAGGTGCAACAGGAATACCGGGGTATCGGGCGCAGCCTGGTTGATTTCTTCCAGGGTGGGCATGCGTTTTTCGGCGAACTGGAATTCGTTCCAGCCACCGACTACCCGCACCCACTGCGGGGTTGGCGTGCGCGCAGCCTGGTCCTTGAGCATGCGCAGGGCATCGGCCACCGACGGTACCCCTTCCCAGCGCAGCTCGAGGTTGTAGTTCAGGCCACCGCGGATCAGGTGCAGGTGCGAGTCATTGAGGCCCGGGATCACCGTGCGCTGCTTGAGGTCGATGATTTGCGTGGCGGCGCCCTTGTGGGCCATGGCCTCGGCGTCGCTGCCCACGGCGATGAAGCGGCCGTCCTTGATGGCGACGGCGGTCGCGGTGGGCTTTTCGCGGTCAACGGTGTGCAGTTTGCCGTTGAACAGAATCAGGTCGGCGGTCATGGAACCTCCTTGCGTGGATGCGTGAGCGGAACCGGCTTGGCCGGTAAAAGGCAATGCGGACCAGAGCGCGCCAGCGGCACCGAGCACAGTGCTGGTGGCGAGGAACTGGCGACGGGTCTTGTCGTTGCGATCCTGGGACATGGGCTTCTCCGACTAGGGGCCGGCAGGGGGACTGCGAAGCATGCCGGTTGATGCAAGGCCTGGGCTTGAATGGATGTGCGGTGGGTTGAAGAAGGTTAGTCCTGGTCAAGCTTTTTGCTGCCTGGGCCGGCCTCTTCGCGGGTAAACCCGCTCCTACAACGTCTGTAGGAACGGGTTTACCCGCGAATGTTTTCCACCATTACCGCTGAAGGAACGCCAGCAAGTCCTCATTCAGTTGCTGTGCATGGGTCACCGCAAACCCGTGCGGCGCCCCGGCATACACCTTCAGCTCGGCGCCGCGAATCAGCTCCGCCGCCTGCTTGCCGGTGGTCTCGAACGGCACGATCTGGTCGTCATCGCCATGGATCACCAACGTCGGCACATCGACCTTGGCCATGTCGGGACGGAAATCGGTCTCCGAGAAGGCCGTCACACAGTCCAGGGTGCCTTTGATTGACGCCATCAGCGCAATGTTCAGGGTCTGCGTCTGCACACCCTGGGACACCTGCTGCCCATGGTTCAGGCCGTAGAACGGCGTGGCGAAATCGGCGATGAACTGCGCGCGGTCGGCACGCAGGCCGGCCTGGATGCCCTCGAACACCGACAGGTCGACACCGTCAGGGTTGTCCTCACGCTTGCCGAACACTGGCGTCACCGCGCCCAGCAACACCAGCCCGGCCACCCGCTCGCTGCCGTGGCGGGCGATGTAGCGGCTGACATCACCGCCCCCCATCGAGAAGCCCACCAGGGTGACGTCGCGCAGGTCGAGGTGCTCGATCAGCTGGGCAATGTCATCGGCGAAGGTGTCGTAGTCGTAACCGTTCCACGGCTGGCTCGAGCGGCCGAAACCCCGGCGGTCGAAGGCGATGGCGCGGTAACCGCGGCTGGCCAGGAACTCCATCTGCGAATCCCACATGTCGGCATCCAGCGGCCAGCCGTGGCTGAACAGCACGGGCTTGCCGCTGCCCCAGTCCTTGAAATAGATCGAAGTGCCATCGCGGGTAACGAACGTGCTCATAGCGGTATCTCCTTGAAAGTGTCGAGGTGAAGGCGTCGGCTCAGCCGCGCAGCCAGTTGGCGCAGCGGCGGGTTACCCAAGGCATGATGTAGAACACCACGGGCAGGATGACGAACAGGTTGACGATCAGGTTGCCGGTGATCACGCCGCCCAGTTGCGGGAAGCGTGCAAACAGCGGCGCCAGCAGTTGCGGGATGACCATGGTCATCGGGCAGATCACCAGGTAGGTCAGCAGCGCCTGTTTCCAGCGCGGCGGTTGCGCTGCGGGGGTGCCCGGCGGGCTATCAAGCACCTTGTGTTGCAGGCATACGGTCACCACTTCGCGGTTGTCATGGAGTGCGGTGTTCATCGGCGTTCCTTGGGATGAGCTTGCCCGCATCCACTGTGCAACGGCGGACGGGCGCTGGATTGGATAGGTGTGCTGCCCTGGGCGGGCACCGATTGGCGGTGCCCGCGGCGTTTGCGCTTACTTGTTGGCGTTGAAGGCGTTGTAGCTGGTCATCAGGTTGCGGTAATCCGGGATGTGGTTGGAGCACAGTGCGGCCAGGCCTTCGATGTCGTTGCGCCAGTCGCGGTGCAGCTCACAGGCCACGCCGAACCAGGTCATCAGTTGCGCACCTGCCTGGCTCATGCGGTCGTGGGCGGCGTCGCGGGTCATGGCGTTGAAGGTACCGGAGGCATCAGTGACCACGAACACGTCGAACTCTTCTTCCAGGGCCGACAGGGCCGGGAAAGCCACGCAAACCTCGGTCACAACACCTGCAATGATCAGCTGCTTCTTGCCGGTCGCCTTCACCGCCTTGACGAAATCCTCGTTGTCCCAGGCGTTGATCTGGCCAGGGCGGGCAATGTACGGGGCGTCCGGGAACAGGGCTTTCAGTTCTGGCACCAGTGGGCCGTTGGGGCCTTGCTCGAAGCTGGTGGTGAGTATGGTCGGCAGGTTGAAGAACTTGGCCAGGTCGGCCAGGGCCAGCACGTTGTTCTTGAACGCGTCCGGCTCGATGTCGCGGACCAGGGACAGCAGGCCAGCCTGGTGATCGACCAGCAGTACGGCGGCGTCGTCTTTGTTCAGGCGGTTGTATTTGAAGTGGGTCATGGGGGTAGCTCCTAAGGGTTTTGATATTCAGTAAGTTGGGTGTTTCGCGTTGATGGGAGAAGATTAAAACCATCACCTTTGGAGCGGTAGATAGCGGTTTTTGCCTTTAGCGTTCTGTTTTAGGAACGATAGATTGGCGTTGGTTTTGCTGGCCTCTTCGCGGGCTCGNAACCAGCGCTTTACCTGTGGGAGCGGGCAAGCCCGCGAAGGGGCCAGCACAGGCTTGCATTGCCTGCCCGGCAAACCTGCTCTATTACTACCCACAGCCCTCCCCTCACCCCCGAGACCACCATGCTGGCGTTCATCCAGTCGTCCCCGTTGTTGCTCGGTTGCGCCCTGATCCTGCTCGACCTCGTGCTTTGGCAACTGATCCCCATTCAGCGTCATGCCTGGCGCATCAGCGCGCGCCTGGTGATCTTCCTGCTGTTCAGCGCGGTGCTGATGGCCGCCGGCATGAGCCCGCTGCAACCACCGCCGTGGCCCGACGATCTCTCGCGCAACCTGATGGCCACGGTATTGGCCATCGGCTGGTGGCTGTTCGGTGCGCGCACGGTGACCGTGGTGTTCGGCCTGTTGCTGGTGGCCCGTGGCAGCCATGGCGGGCGCTTGCTGCAGGATGTGCTGGGGGCGTTGATCTTCCTCGCCGCCGTGGTCGCGGCCGCAGGCTACGTGCTGCAACTGCCGGTGAAGGGCCTGCTGGCCACCTCCGGGGTAATGGCCATCGTCATCGGCCTGGCGCTGCAGAGCACACTGGCTGACGTCTTCAGCGGCATCGTGCTGAACACCACGCGGCCCTATCAGATTGGCGACTCAATCTCCATCGACGGCACCGAAGGCAAGGTCCTGGACATCGACTGGCGCGCCACGCGCCTGCTGACCGGTACCGGCAGCCTGGCGGTAATCCCCAACTCGGTGGCGGCCAAGGCGCGGCTGCTCAACCACAGTCGCCCGGCCGATGTGCATGGGGTATCGATCAGCGTGGTGGTCCCGGCCAAGGTGCGGCCAAAGCGTGTGTTCGATGCGCTGGAAAAAGCCTTGCAGGGCGTCAGTGCCATCCTTGCGACCCCGAAGCCGAAGGTGACGGTAAAGGCCTCGACTCTGGAGTCGGTGGAGTACGAGGCCAGCGGCTTCGTGGCCGATGCGGGCACCAAGGGCGATGCACGTAACCAGTTGTTCGACCTGGCGCACCGGCATCTGGAGGCCAGCGGGGTGATGTGGAACGTCGACCTGGCTGTGCCGCCGCGCAGTCGCCAGCGCGAGGTGCTGGATGAGGTTCGAGTGTTCCGCTCGCTAAGTGATGAAGAGCGCGATGCGTTGAGCCAGCGCATGACTGCAGTCGAGTACCTGGCGGACCAGGTGATCCTGGGGGTGGGCGAGCATTCCGATCATCTGCTGGTGATTGGCAGCGGTGTGGTATCGGCCTCGGTGCGCGACGGAGACAAGCGGCTGGAGGCCGGGCGCATGGGGCCGGGAGAGGTGCTGGGGATCGAGGGGATCATCGACGACGAAGATTCGCTGGCCGAATTCCGCACGCTGACCAGTTGCGTGCTGTACCGGATCGACAAGGAACAGGTGAAGAGCTGTTTGCAGCAGCGTGGCGAAGTGCAGACGGCGTTGAGCAAATTGCAGCGGTTCCGGCGGCAGAGCCGGGAGTCGTTGTTGCTGCAGAAGCCGGCCCTGATCAAGAAAGGTGGCTTCCTCAGCTGGCTGCACAAGTAAGCCTGTGCTGGCCTCTTCGCGGGTAAACCCGCGCCTACAGGTTCACCACAGCCCTCTCAGGCGGTGAACAATTTGTAGGAGCGGGTTTACCCGCGAATAGGCCAGTACTTACAACACAACCCTCAGGCACTGCCCCGCGTGGTACAGCGAGAAGCCGGACTCATAGAACGCCGTCCGCAGCGAAGGCGCGCTCACACCGCTCATCGGCGAAAACGGAATCGGCAGGCTGTCCGCCTCGCCCTTGAGCAGGAACTCGGCAAACGCCCGGCCAATCACGGTGCCGGTGGTATTACCGCGCCCGTTGTACCCGGTCACCGCCACCAACCCAGGCGCCGGCTCGAACAGGCGCATCAGGTGGTCAGGCGTGAAGTCGATGCAGCCGGTCCAGTGCATTTCCCACTCGACCTTGCCCAGCTCGGGGTAGTAATGGCCCTGGATGCGGTCGGCCCAGCTGCGCACGAACCAGGCTGGCTTGTTGTCGACCCGGCCCAGGCTGCCGAGCAGCAGGCGGCCCTGATCGTCGCGGCGGATGCTGCTGAGCACGGTGCGGGTGTCCCACGAACCTTGGCCATGTGGCAGCACCTTGTCGGCTGCGGTGCCCTGCAGCGGTTTGGAGGCTACCTGATAGTAATAACCGCGGAAGAACTGCTTCTGCAGGTTGCTCCAGTCACCTTCGGTGTAGGCGCCGGTGGAAATCACCACCTTTTCGGCGCGCACAGCGCCACGCGCAGTCTTCACCCGCCAGCCATCACCTTCACGCTCCAGGCCTTCGACCGAAGACTGCTGGAAAATCTTGCCGCCCAGGCGCGTTACAGCAGCCGCCAGGCCCTGGGTGTAGCCCATGGGGTTGATGGTGCCAGCACGGCGATCAAGCAGCGCAGCGGAAATCTTGTCGGTACCGCAGTATTCCTGGCACTGGGCACCGGTCAGCAGCTCGACGTCGGCACCTCGGCGGCGCCATTGTTCGTGACGCGCTTCGAGGTCGGCGATACCGGTGGCGTTGTGCGCCATGTGCAGCGTGCCTTTGTGCTGGGCCTGGCAGTCGATGCCGAGGCGTTCGATCATGGCGAACACTTCAGCCGGGGCTTCGCCAAGCACCTTGTTCAGGCGGCTACCCTGCTTCTGGCCAAGGGTGGCCTCGACGTCGTCGGGGCGGATCCAGGTACCGGCGTTGACCAGGCCGACGTTGCGCCCGGAGCCACCGTGGCCGATCTTCCAGGCCTCCAGCACGATCACCGACTTGCCCTGTTCGAGCA
The DNA here is from genome assembly GCF_052044625.1 of Pseudomonas sp. 22515. Taxonomy (NCBI): domain Bacteria; kingdom Pseudomonadati; phylum Pseudomonadota; class Gammaproteobacteria; order Pseudomonadales; family Pseudomonadaceae; genus Pseudomonas; species Pseudomonas sp. 22515. Next base: position 159,088 of record NZ_JBQENN010000012.1, on the reverse strand, counting down.
GGTGGATGGCCGCCGACAGGCCGGTAATGCCGCCGCCGATCACACAGACATCGGCCTTGTGCTCACCGGCCAGGGCCTGGGCGGCGACGGTCGGTTTGCTGACGTGTTCCCACAAGCATTGTTGACGCAGTTCGGACATGGCCGGCTCCAGCAATTTGTTCTTGTTGGGGCCGCAGGGCGGCCCTTTCGCGGGTAAACCCGCTCCTACAGGGGTCGGTGTCGCTTGGACGAACCCTGTAGGAGCGGGTCTACCCGCGAACCGGGGGCCAGGCCCCCGGCCATGCAGCATCAATACATCAGTCGAACACGATACCCTGCGCCAGCGGCAGCTCGCGCGAGTAGTTCACGGTATTGGTCTGGCGACGCATGTAGCCTTTCCAGGCATCCGAGCCCGACTCACGGCCACCGCCGGTTTCCTTCTCGCCACCAAACGCACCGCCAATCTCGGCGCCGCTGGTACCGATGTTGACGTTGGCGATGCCGCAGTCGCTGCCCGAGGCGCTCTGGAAGCGCTCGGCTTCACGGATGTCGGTGGTGAAAATGCACGACGACAGGCCTTGTGGCACTTCGTTGTTCAGGCGCAGGGCCTCCTCGAAGTCGTCGTAGGCCAGCACGTACAGGATCGGTGCGAAGGTTTCGTGGCGCACCACGTCACTTTGCGCCGGCATTTCAGCAATAGCTGGCGAAACGTAGTAGGCGTTCGGGTACTGGTCGGCCAGCTGACGCTCGCCACCAAATACCTGGCCACCTTCGTCACGGGCCTTGGCCAGTGCACCCTGCATGGCGTCGAACGACTGCTTGTCGATCAGCGGGCCGACCAGGTTGTCTTTACGTGGGTCGCCGATACGCACTTTGCCGTAGGCGGCTTTGACGCGGGCAACCACTTCGTCCTTGATCGAGCGGTGCACGATCAGGCGGCGCAGGGTGGTGCAACGCTGGCCGGCAGTGCCGACAGCCGAGAACAGGATGCCGCGCACGGCCAGGTCCAGGTCGGCGCTCGGGGCCAGGATCATGGCGTTGTTGCCGCCCAGTTCCAGGATGCTGCGGCCGAAGCGGGCAGCAACGCGTGGGCCGACTTCGCGACCCATGCGGGTGCTGCCGGTGGCGCTGACCAGCGGTACGCGCGGGTCGTCGACCATGGCTTCGCCAGCTTCACGGCCGCCGATCACCAGTTGTGCCAAGCCAGCCGGAGCATCGCCGAAGGCTTTCAGGGCTTTTTCGAACAACGCCTGGCAGGCCAGGGCGGTCAGCGGAGTCTTCTCGGACGGTTTCCATACCACCGAGTTGCCGGCCACCAGGGCCAGGGCGGTGTTCCAGGCCCACACGGCAACCGGGAAGTTGAAGGCGCTGATCACGCCGACCACACCCAGCGGGTGCCAGGTTTCACGCATGTGGTGGCCCGGGCGCTCGGAAGCGATGGTCAGGCCGTACAGCTGGCGCGACAGGCCAACGGCGAAGTCGCAGATGTCGATCATTTCCTGCACTTCGCCCAGGCCTTCCTGGGTGATCTTGCCGGCTTCGATCGAGACCAGCTCGCCGAGGTCGGCCTTGTGCTCACGCAGCACTTCGCCGAACAGGCGCACCAGTTCGCCACGGCGCGGAGCCGGCACACTGCGCCAGGCTTCGAAGGCGCTCTGGGCCTGATCGATGCGGGCGATGGTCTCGGCCTTGCCGAGCAGTTTCACCGAGGCGATCTGGCTGCCGTCGATCGGCGTGTGAACAGGGTAGTCGCCCTGGGTGTAAGCCTCGGCGGCAACGCCAAGGCGCTCGAGCAATCCAGCAACCATTTGTGCATCTCCTACATCGGTGATGGGGTGGAAAAATGATGTGGATCAGTATTAATCCGATCACATAGGTACAACAAACGACCTTTATTCCGCATATCATTCCGTCAGGTAATGATTTGAGCCGCAGAGACCGCTATGTCAAAACGCCTGGTACCCTCCATGACCGCCCTGCAGTGCTTTGAAGCTGCAGCCCGCCATCTGAGTTTTACCCGTGCCGCCGAAGAACTGCACCTGACCCAGAGCGCGGTCAGCAAGCAGGTGGCGCAGCTGGAAGACATGCTGCGCCACCACCTGTTCCTGCGCATCCGCCGGCGGTTGCAGCTGACCCCGGCCGGCAGCCTGTACCTGGCCGAGGTCAACAAAATCCTCACCCAGGTGGACATGTCCAGCCGCTACGTACTCACCTACGGCGAGCAGACCGAGATATTGAAGGTAGCCACTCAACCGAGTTTTGGCGTGCGCTGGTTGATCCCGCACCTCAAGGGGTTTGGCAAACGGCACGGCAATATCCACCTGGACATTCGCAACGAAATGGAGCCGTTCGCCCTGCTGCAAGGCTCGGCTGACGTGGTGTTCTTCTATGGCCAGGGCACCTGGCCGGGGGCCACTTGCGTGGAGTTGTTTCGCGAGGAGGTGGTGCCGGTGTGTGCGCCAGAGCTGCTGGCCGGGCGCAAGCTGGCCGGTGCCGAGGAGCTGGCCGAGCTGGTGCTGCTGCAAAGCACCTCGCGCCCGGAGGCCTGGCATGAGTGGTTCCTGGAGCAGGACCTGCAGAGCGTCAGCGCCTACCACGGGCCGCGCTTCGATACGTTCTATATGGCGTTGAGCGCAGCACAGGCCGGGTGCGGGGTAGCGCTGGTGCCGCGCTACCTGGCGGCGAAGGAACTGGCCGACGGTAGCCTGGTGGTGCCGTGGAACCATGCGATGCGCAGTGCCGGGGCGCACTATCTGGCGTACGCTGAACATGCGGCGGAGGTGCCCAAGGTGCGGGCGCTGGTGGAGTGGATCCACGAACAGCTCCAGGCTTGAGGGCCTCTTCGCGGCTAAAGCCGCTCCTACGGGGCCCTGCGCAAGACCCCAACCTTGCACGGTCCCTGTAGGAGCGGCTTTAGCCGTGAAACGGCCGTCGAGGTCGATCAAAAAAGGAATGACACACTCACTTTTTTTCGCTTGTGAGCAAAGTGCATTCCCAGCTTTCATGTAAGCGTCCGAACCCAACCAGGAAGCTAGCGATGCCCGCCAACGATTTCGTCAGCCCAGACAGCATCCGCGCGCAGTTCTCTGCCGCCATGTCGCTCATGTACAAACAGGAAGTGCCGCTGTACGGCACGCTGCTGGAGCTGGTGAGCGAAATCAACCAGCAGGTCATGGCCCAGCAACCCGAAGTGGCCGAGGCCCTGCGCTGGACCGGCGAAATCGAGCGCCTGGACCAGGAACGTCACGGCGCCATCCGCGTCGGCACCGCCGAAGAACTGGCCACCATCGCCCGCCTGTTCGCCGTCATGGGCATGCAGCCGGTCGGCTACTATGACCTCAGTTCCGCTGGCGTACCGGTGCATTCCACTGCCTTCCGCGCGGTGCACGAGCAATCGCTGCATGTCAGCCCGTTCCGTGTGTTCACCTCGTTGCTGCGCCTGGAGCTGATCGACAACCCGCAGTTGCGCGAGCTGGCACAGAGCATCCTGGCCAAGCGCCAGATCTTCACCTCCCGCGCCCTCGAACTGATCGCCCAGTGTGAGCGCGAGGGTGGCCTTGACGCCGCGGATGCAGAGACGTTCGTGCAGGAGGCGCTGCACACCTTCCGCTGGCACCAGGACGCTACCGTTACGGCCGAGCAGTACCAGCAGCTGCACGACCAACACCGCCTGATCGCCGATGTGGTGGCCTTCAAGGGCCCGCACATCAACCACCTGACCCCGCGTACCCTGGATATCGATGCAATCCAGCTCGGCATGCCTGCCAAGGGCATCCCGCCGAAGGCCGTGGTTGAAGGCCCGCCCACCCGCCGCCACCCGATCCTGCTACGCCAGACCAGTTTCAAGGCCCTGCAGGAAACGGTCGCCTTCCGCGACCAGCAAGGCCGCGAAGGCAGCCACACCGCGCGCTTTGGCGAAATCGAGCAACGCGGCGCGGCGCTGACGCCGAAAGGTCGCCAGCTTTACGACAAGTTGCTCGACGCTACCCGCGCTGCGCTGGGTGGCGCTCCGGCCGAAGCCAATGCCGAGCGTTACATGGCGCTGCTGCAGGCAAACTTTGCCGAATTCCCGGATGACCTGGCGCAGATGCGTGAACAGGGCTTGGCGTACTTCCGCTACTTCGCCACCGAGAAAGGCCTGGCCGCACGCGACCAGGAAGGCCGCCCGACCACCCTGCAAGGCTTGATCGACGCGGGCCACGTGCACTTCGAGGCGCTGGTGTACGAGGACTTCCTGCCGGTGAGTGCGGCGGGGATCTTCCAGTCCAACCTGGGTGACGATGCGCAGGCCGAATACGGCAGCAACGCCAACCGCGAAGCGTTCGAAGCGGCGCTGGGGTTGCAGGTACAGGATGAGAGGGCGCTGTATGCGCAAAGCGAGCGCCGGTCGCTGCAGGCCTGCGCACAGGCGTTGAACCTGGGCTCGATGTAAAACCGTACCGGCCTCTTNCCGGTGCAGGTGATCAAAGAGGCGGCAGGATTTCCACATCCGGCAAATCCATTGCCGCCACCTCGCCTTCCAGGAACGCACTCAACCGCCGCAACCGCTCGCCGCCTCGCCGGGTGCGCGGCCACACCAGGTAGTAATCCATGCCGCTGGGCACCGCCGTCGGCCATGGCAGGCTCAAGCGCTTCTGCGCCACATCTTCGGCCACCATCAGCAAATCGCCCATGGATATTCCATAGCCACGCGCCGCGGCAATCATGCCCAGCTCAAGGGTATCGAACACCTGGCCGCCCTTGAGCGACACCTCGTCGCCAAGCCCCATACGCTCCAGCCATTCCCGCCAGTCACGCTTGTCCACCGTAGGGTGCAGCAGCTCGATAGAGGCCAGCCTACGTACATCCCAAGGTTCCTCGTCGAGCAGGTCCGGCGCACCGACCGGGATCAGTAACTCAGGGAACAGCTTGCGCACCTCCCACTCCGCCGGGAACACCCCATCACTGAGCAACACCGCGCAATCGAACGGCTCCTGGTTGAAGTCCACATGGTCGACATCCATCCAGGCACTGGTCAGTTGCACCTCATTGCCCGGCTGCAGGTGGCGAAAGCGGCTGAGGCACGCCAGCAACCAGCGCATGGTCAGGGTCGAGGGGGCTTTCATGCGCAATATGTCGTCTTCACCGCACAAGGTTTCACAGGCCCGCTCAAACGCCGCGAAGCCCTCGCGCACGCCCGGCAGCAGTACCCGCCCCGCTTCGGTAAGTTGCAGGCTGCGGCCACTGCGCACGAACAGGCGGCAGGCAAAATGCTCCTCCAGCGTACGGATATGCCGGCTGATGGCGCTTTGGGTGATAGAAAGCTCTTCGCCCGCACGGGTGAAGGAGCTTAGCCGCGCGGCAGCTTCGAATGCGCGCAGGGCATACAGCGGTGGTAGCTGGCGTGGCATGAGGCACCTGCAATATGGGCGTGTGAGGCAAATCACCGAGAAGTCTATATACATGAGTTCAACTCATGCCAACTATCGCTTTTATCCTTTTGTGCAAAGTTGACCGAAGCCTCAGAATCGCCCTTCGTTGATCACCTCAGAATGAAGGACTGCCCCCATGCACGTCGCGCCCACCACAGAACTCAAGGCTTTGCTGCGCCTGGCCGGGCCGCTGATTGCCTCGCAGTTGGCGCACATGCTGATGGTGCTGACCGACACCCTGATGATGGCCCGCATCAGCCCCCAGGCCTTGGCGGGGGGTGGCCTGGGGGCAGCCAGCTATTCGTTCGTATCGATCTTCTGCCTGGGCGTGATCGCCGCAGTCGGCACGCTGGTGGCCATTCGCAAGGGTGCCAACGACATCGAGGGCGCCACCCGGCTGGCGCAGAACGGCCTGTGGCTGGCCTGGGCCTTGGCGCTGTTCGCCGCGCTGGTGCTGTGGAACCTTGAACCTGTGCTGCTGCTGTTCGGGCAGAAGCCCGAGAACGTGGCCTCGGCCGCCGAATTTCTCACCCTGCTGCCACTGGCCCTGCCCGGCTATCTGACCTTCATGGCCTTGCGTGGCTTCACCAGCGCGCTGGGCCGCTCGACCCCGGTGATGGTCATCAGTTTGTTCGGCACAGTGCTCAACTACCTGTTCAACGTGGCACTGATCGAAGGCATGTTCGGCCTGCCCAAGCTGGGCCTGATGGGTATCGGCCTGGTCACTGCAGTGGTGTCGATGGGCATGGCCGCTGCCTTGGCGTTGTATATCCGCTGGCATTCGGCCTATGCCGCCTACCCGCTGCGCAAGGGCCTGTCACGCCCATCACTGGCGGCCCTGCGCGAGCTGTGGCGGCTGGGCCTGCCGATTGGCGGTACCTACATGGTGGAAGTGGGCCTGTTCGCCTTCGCCGCGCTGTGCATGGGCGTGCTGGGTAGCACCGAGTTGGCGGCGCACCAGATTGCCCTGCAGATCGTGTCCACGGCATTCATGGTGCCGACGGGCTTGTCCTATGCGGTGACCATGCGCGTCGGCCTGTACTACGGCGCTGGCAACCTGCTGGCGGCGCGCAGCGCCGGGCGGGTGGGCATCGGGTTCGGGGCCATGATCATGTTTGCCTTCGCCGCCCTGTTCCTGCTGCTGCCCGAAGCACTGGTAGGGCTGTTCATCGACCGTAATGACCCGGCCTTTGCCGCGATCTTCCAGGTGGCCGTGCAGTTGTTGATGGTGGCGGCGTGGTTCGAACTGTTCGACGGCATGCAGACGATTGCCATGGGCTCGATCCGTGGGCTGAAAGATGCCAAGACCACCTTCCTGATCGGGCTGGTGTGCTATTGGCTGGTGGGGGCGCCGAGTGCCTGGCTGTTCACCTTTACGCTGGGCGGTGGTGCAGTAGGGATCTGGTGGGGGCTGGCGCTGGGGCTGGCATGTGCGGCGGTGGCGCTGACCTTTGGCTTTGAGTGGCGGATGAAGCGGTTGTTGGGGAAGGCTTGGGCTACCGGAAAGGCGACGGCTTCGGCCTGACGTGGGGGCCTCTTCGCGGGTAAACCCGCTCCTACAACGGCCTGTGTCCAACGCCGGTGTGTNGGCGGCAACGGTGAACGTCTGGTGGAGATTGGCCAGCAGGCCCGGCCCATTCGCGGGTAAACCCGCTCCTACAGGACAGCCTCCAACTGGCGTCCGGGCGCCTGCAGCAAATACGCCATCAATTCCCCTATCGGTAGCGGTTTGCTGACCAGGAAACCCTGCACCTGGTCGCAACCAAACCCACGCAGCAACGCCAGTTGCTCTTCACTCTCCACTCCCTCGGCCACCACCTCGAGGTTGAGGTTGTGCGCCAGGTTGATCATGGCGTGTACCAGCTTGCGGTTCTCTTCGCGCATTTCCATTCCCGCAACAAAGCTGCGGTCCACCTTGAGCAAGGTGATCGGCAGGCTGTTGAGGTGCACGAACGAAGAAAACCCGGTGCCGAAATCATCGAGCGAGAAGCGCACACCCAGGCGACCCAGCGCGTCCATGGTCTGGCGCACCACCTCGTTGCGGCGCATCACCGCCGTCTCGGTCAGCTCGAACTCAAGCCAGCGGGCATCCACACCGTGCTCGAGGATCAGGCGACTCAACGTGGCCAGTAGCTGGCTGTCCTGGAATTGGCGAAAACTCAGGTTGACCGCCATGTGCAGCGGCTCCAGGCCACGCTCGCACAATGCCTGCATGTCACGCAGGGCACGGGAAATAACCCAATAACCCAAGGGCACGATCAGGCCGCTCTGCTCGGCCAGTGGCACGAACTCACTGGGTGGCAGCAGCCCGCGCTCGGCATGGCACCAGCGCACCAGCGCCTCCAGGCCAACAATGCGCCCGTCAGCCAGGTTCAGGCGGGGCTGATAGTGCAGCTCCAGTTCGTCGCGGCGCAGGGCGCGGCGCAACTCGCTTTCCAGGTCAGCAAGGCTGCGGGCGTTGCGGTTGATGCGTTCGTTGAACACATGGAAGGTGCAGCCCTGGCTGCCCTTGGCCTGACGCATGGCGATGTGCGCGTGCCACATCAGCGGATCGGCGCCACTTTGCGCGCGAGCATGTGCAAGGCCCAGGCTGCAGCCCAGCAGCAGGCTCTCACCGTCGATCCAGTAGGGCTCTGCCAAGGCCTCGACGATGCGTTCGGCAATCCATTCGGCGCGGTTGGCATCGCGACGGGTGTCGATCAGCAGGGCGAACTCGTCGCTACCCAGACGTGCAAGCTGGTCGCCCGCCTCCAGCTGATGCTTCAGCCGTGCCACCACCTGCAGGATCAACCGGTCACCGCTCTGGTGGCCCAGGGCGTCGTTGACGTGGCGGAAGTTGTCCAGGTCCAGGTGGCCAAGCGCGACACCACGGCCTTCGTTTTCGGCCAGGCGTGCATTAAGCAAAGCCTGGAAGCCCTGGCGGTTGGCGATGCCGGTCAGCGGGTCCTGCTCGGCAAGGCGCTGCAAGGTGGCGACCAGCACCCCTCGCTCTCGCACATGGCGCAGTGAGCGGCGCAGGGTATCGGCGTTGAGCTGGTCGCGCACCAGCCAGTCACTGACAGCGCTGGGCGCTGCCTCAGGCTCGTGTTCAAGCAGCAGAATAGTCGGCAGCTCGCAACGCCCGGGGGCGGGCTGCAAGGCGGGTGTTGCTAGCACGACGGCCTGGCGATCATGGCTGAACAGGCTGTCGACCGCCTCCCAGTTTGGCGCAGTCAGTAACACGGCGCTGCCCCCCAGTGCGGGCATGCACGCGTGCAACGAGGCAGCCCATTCCGGCTCATCGGCCAACAGCAGCAAACGCAAAGGTTCGACAGGCGTGGACAAGCGGGCTCCTTAGGGCTTGACGGTGCAACGAGATCTGGAGGGGATGCTACTGCATTCAATGAAAATGATTTTCACTTTTATACATGGTTTTTTCGAGCGTAGCATTCCGACGTATTTTGTCGTGCATCCTGCGCGAAACGAGTCAAACCGGCAAATATGATTTTTTCAGCTACTAGCATTAGTGACACTAATAATTAGGCGGACAAAAGTCTGACTCAGACGTCAGACGGTCGCGCCACAACGGCCCCATGCCTGTTAGAATGCGCGGCTATTTTCTGGCGACCCCCGGTTTCTAGCATGTCCCGACTCAATCCCCGGCAGCAGGAAGCCCGTGACTATGTCGGCGGCCCTCTTTTGGTGCTCGCCGGTGCAGGTTCGGGCAAGACCAGCGTGATCACGCGCAAGATTGCCCACCTCATCCAGAACTGCGGCATCCGCGCCCAGTACATCGTGGCGATGACCTTCACCAACAAGGCCGCGCGCGAGATGAAGGAGCGGGTCGCCACCTTGCTGCGCCCGGGGGAAGGCCGTGGCCTGACCGTGTGTACGTTCCACAACCTGGGCCTGAACATCATCCGCAAGGAACACGAGCGCCTGGGCTACAAGCCGGGTTTCTCGATCTTCGACGAGTCCGACATCAAGGCGTTGCTGTCGGACATCATGCAGAAGGAATACTCCGGCGACGACGGCATCGACGAGATCAAGAACATGATCGGTGCCTGGAAGAACGACCTGGTCCTGCCGCCAGAAGCCCTGGAAAAGGCGCGCAACCCGCGCGAGCAGACCGCCGCCATCGTCTACACCCACTATCAGCGCACGCTCAAGGCGTTCAACGCGGTGGACTTCGACGACCTGATCCTGCAGCCGGTCAAGCTGTTCCAGGAGCACCCCGAGGTGCTGGAGCGCTGGCAGAACCGCGTGCGTTACCTGCTGGTGGACGAATACCAGGACACCAACGCCAGCCAGTACCTGCTGGTGAAAATGCTGATCGGCATGCGCAACCAGTTCACCGTGGTGGGCGACGACGACCAGTCGATCTACGCCTGGCGTGGTGCACGCCCCGAGAACCTGATGCTGCTCAAGGAGGACTACCCCTCCCTGAAGATCGTCATGCTCGAGCAGAACTACCGCTCCACCAGCCGCATCCTGCGCTGCGCCAACGTGTTGATCGCCAACAATCCGCATGCGTTCGAAAAGCAGCTGTGGAGCGAAATGGGCGTGGGCGACGAGATCCGCGTGATCCGCTGCAAGAACGAGGAAGCCGAGGCCGAACGCGTGGCCATGGAAATCCTCACCTTGCACCTGCGCACCAACCGCCCGTACAGCGACTTTGCCATCCTTTACCGCGGCAACTACCAGGCCAAGCTGATCGAACTGAAGCTGCAGCACCACCAGGTGCCGTATCGCCTGTCGGGCGGTAACAGCTTCTTCGGCCGCCAGGAGGTCAAGGACCTGATGGCCTACCTGCGCCTGCTGGTGAACCCGGACGATGACAACGCCTATCTGCGGGTAATCAACGTGCCGCGCCGCGAGATCGGCTCCACCACCCTGGAAAAGCTCGGCAACTACGCCACCGAGCGCGGCATTTCGATGTACGCCGCCAGCGAAGAGCTGGGCCTGGGCGAGCACCTGGACGCGCGCTACACCGAGCGCTTGCAGCGTTTCAAGCACTGGCTGGACGGGGTGCGCCACAAGGTTGCCCTGGAAGACCCGATTGCCGCACTGCACGAGATGATCCGCGACATCGACTACGAAAACTGGATCCGCCAGCAGACCGCCAGCGACAAAGCTGCCGAGTTCCGCATCAGCAACGTCTGGTTCCTGGTCGAAGCGCTGAAGAACACCCTCGAGAAGGACGAAGAGGGTGACATGACCATCGAGGACGCCATCGGCAAGCTGGTGCTGCGCGACATGCTCGAGCGCCAGCAGGAAGAAGAAGAGAACGCCGAAGGTGTGCAGATGATGACCCTGCATGCCTCAAAGGGCCTGGAATTCCCCTACGTGTTCATCATGGGCATGGAAGAGGAAATCCTCCCGCACCGCTCCAGCATCGAGGCCGACACCATCGAAGAGGAACGCCGCCTGGCCTACGTGGGCATCACCCGCGCGCGCCAGACCCTGGCCTTCACCTTCGCTGCCAAGCGCAAACAGTACGGTGAAATCATCGACTGCACGCCCAGCCGGTTCCTCGACGAACTGCCGCCGGACGACCTGGCCTGGGAGGGCCTCGACGATGCACCGGTCGAGGTGAAGGCCGCTCGCGGCAACAACGCCCTGGCCGATATCCGGGCAATGCTCAAACGCTGATCAACCATTACTCTTTAACTTTGCCGCCTCCAGCGGCAACCTTTGTTACATCGAGGAAATCACAGTGGAAGCACTGCATCAGAAGATTCGCGAAGAAGGCATCGTGCTTTCCGATCAGGTTCTCAAAGTCGACGCGTTTCTCAACCACCAGATCGATCCGGCGCTGATGCAGCTGATCGGTGACGAGTTTGCCCGCCTGTTCGCCGATGCCGGCGTGACCAAGATCGTCACCATCGAAGCCTCGGGCATTGCCCCAGCGGTGATGACCGGTCTGAAACTGGGTGTGCCGGTCATCTTCGCTCGCAAGCACCAGTCGCTGACCCTGACCGAAAACCTGCTGACCGCCTCGGTGTATTCCTTCACCAAGCAGACCGAGAACACCGTGGCCATTTCGCCGCGTCACCTCAACAGCAGCGACCGCGTGCTGGTGATCGATGACTTCCTGGCCAACGGCAAAGCCTCGCAGGCGTTGATCTCGATCATCAAGCAGGCAGGTGCCACCGTGGCGGGCCTGGGTATCGTGATCGAGAAGTCGTTCCAGGGTGGCCGTGCCGAGCTGGACAGCCAGGGTTACCGCGTTGAATCGCTGGCCCGGGTGAAGTCGCTGGAAGGCGGTGTGGTCAGCTTCATCGAATAAGGCCTCACCGTCCCGGTGTAGGAGCGGGTTTACCCGCGAATGCGATAT
>NZ_JBQENN010000012.1:85079-147370 GCF_052044625.1 Pseudomonas sp. 22515 | reverse complement strand
CCCGCTCCTACACGAGGCCAGTGTGCGCAAACGATTATCCTGTCGCCTGTAACCCTGCCAGCAGTAGCCGCTGATAAAGCTCCTCTTTCAACCCTTGCGGAACCTCCAGCCCCATCCGCGCCAGATGCCGCTCATACCCTTCCGGCCCCGGTGCATCCAACGCTGCCTTGCCCAGCTCCAGCACCTCGCTCAGCTTGAACTTGCTCTTCAACCAGTTCAGCGCCCGCAACAGATCCCGCTCCTCGGCCGTAAAGTCCGTGCCCATCGGATACTCCGGGAACAGCCGCGCATGCTGTGCCCTGATCGCCTCCAGGCGTTGCGGGGTATTGTCGGTAAAGCGCGCCTCCAGCTGAAAGTCGTCGGCAAGCTTGCCAGCGTCTTTGGCCTGCTTGATCAGGCCCGGCTGGAACCGCGAATCGCTCACCGCCAACAACCGCGCAATCACTTCGCTGTCAGTCTGCCCACGCAAGTCAGCAATGCCGTACTCGGTCACCACGATATCGCGCAGGTGCCGGGGAATGGTGCAGTGGCCATAGGTCCAGAACAGGTTCGAGGTCACCTCCCCGCCTGCCTCGCGCCAGCTGCGCAAGAGCAGGATCGAACGCCCGCCCTCCAGCGCATGGCCCTGGGCAACGAAGTTGTACTGCCCGCCCACGCCACTGAGCACGCGGCCGTCCTCCAGCTGGTCGGCCACCCCGGCGCCGAGCAGGGTCATGCCAAACGCGGTGTTGATGAAGCGCGCATCACGACGTTGTCGGCGCTTGAGTGCCTCCTGCCCATAGAGCTCGTTGATGAAGCTGATACGGGTCATGACAAACTGCGCGCGCTGCTCCAGCGGCATCTCGCGCAAGCGCTGGTAGAACGCTTGCGGGCCGAGGAAAAAGCCGCCATGCAGTATTGCGCCTTGCTCGTCCGCCGGGCGTCGTAGCAGCCCTGCTTCGGCCAGCACCAGCAAGCCGTTGACGAACATCTCGCTGCAGCCGTACAAGCCGTGGGTAAGGGTGTCCAGGCCCCCTTCTCGCTCGATCAACGCCTGCCACGGTCCGACATCCAGCGCCTTGAGCACCGCTCGGTAACCGGCGTTGTCGCCCTGACGTGCCAGCAATGCCGCCGCAACCGCATCGCCCATGGCACCAATGCCGATCTGCAGCGTACCGCCATCGCGTACCAGGCTGCTGGCGTGCAGGCCGATGCAGTGGTCCTGAATGCCAACCGGCATGTTTGGTGTGGAAAACAGCCGACGTTGCTCTACTTCATCGAGCAGCAGGTCGAAGGCATCGATGGGCAGCTCGGCATCGCCTGGCATGTAGGGCAGTTCGGCATGCACCTGGCCCAGCATGAGGATGGTTTCGCCTGCAGCGCGGCGCTTGGCGATCATCGGCAGCAGGTCGAGGGTGATGTCTGGGTTGCAGGCCAGGCTCAGGTGCACGGGCTTTTCGGGGGTGGCGGCCACCAACTGGGCGACCAGGTTCAGGCCCTTGGCGTTGATATCACGTGCGGCGTGGCTGTAGTTGCTGCTGACGTAGTCCTGCTGGGCCGATTCGCTGTGCAGCAGGCTGCCGGGCTGCATGAAGAACTGTTCGACACGGATGTTGGGCGGCAGGCTGTCGTTGCGCAGGTCTGCGAGGTAACTGAGCTCTTCGTAGTCAGCGAAGACACGCTCGACGAAGGGTTCGAGAAAGCGCCGCTGCAGGCCATCGCCCAGTGGCGGGCGGCCGAGGGAAAGTGCGGTATAGATGGTCAGGCGCCGTTCGGGCAGCTCGCGTACGCGGGCGTAAAGCGCGTTGACGAAGGCATTGGGTTTGCCCAGGCCCAAAGGCAGGCCCATGTGGATATGGGCTGGCAGCCGGGACAAGACCTGCTCGACAGCCTGGTCGATGGAGCAGAGGTGCATCTGGGCCTCCTGAAACATCCATGGGTTCAGGAGTTGGACATAGGGCTGAAGTAATTGGTTGCCTGTACCGGCCCTTTNCCTGTGAGAGCGGGCTTGCCCGCGAAGAGGCCGGCCCAGGCAACAAAAAAACAAAGCCCGCCATCAACGGCGGGCCTCATGCAATTCAGCTGTAAATCACAGCCCGGACATTTTCTTGATCGCCCCTTTCAGGTCTTCATCCGAGCAGTCTGCACAGGTGCCCTTTGGCGGCATGGCGTTGATGCCAGTAATGGCCTTGGCCAGGATGCCATCCAGGCCGCCCTGGTGGTCGGCGCGTTCTTTCCACGCCGCGGTGTCACCAATTTTAGGCGCGCCGAGCAAGCCGCTGCCATGGCAGGCATTGCAGTGCTTGGCGATGATTTCATCCGGCGTTTTGGCTCCCCCGCCACCCGCTGCAGCGGCCACTTCCATGCCTTTGCACTCCTGGCCCTGGACGCACACCTGGCCAACCGGCTCCAGGCGCTTGGCGATGTCGTCATTGGTCGCAGCGGTTGCGCTCATTGCCCAGAGGGCGAATACGGCTGCTGGTACGGCCAGCATCTTCTTGATTTGATTCACGCGAACACCCTCATGGTGGCTAATCACGCTCGCGGCCACGGATCGGCGAGCGTTGAAAAGTATAGCGGGAACCCAGAGGCCGTGAAACGACCCCACACAGGAAAGGGGTATTGCCGAATCAATGCACTGCGCTGGATCAAAAGTTTGAAGGCGTCGCCGCACTGATCAGCCGCGCCGGCTGGTCGAATGGGTTGCGGAAGCGGTGCGGGCGGGTGCTTTCGAAGTAGTAGCTGTCGCCTTCTTCGAGAACGAAAATCTCGTTGCCGACCACCAGTTCCAGGCGGCCTTCAAGCAGGATACCGGTCTCCTCGCCGTCGTGGGTGAGCATCTCGGCACCGGTATCCGCACCTGGCGGGTACACCTCGGTCAGAAAAGCGATGGCACGGTTGGGGTGCGACTTGCCCACCAGCTTCATGGTCACCGCACCGTCCGAGATATCGATCAGCTCGTGGGCCTTGTAGACGATCTGAGTCGGGCTTTGCGGCTCCAGCTCGACCGAAAAGAATTCGACCATGGACATGGGAATGCCGCTCAGCACCTTGCGCAGCGAGCTGATAGAGGGGCTTACGCTGTTCTTCTCGATCATCGAGATGGTGCTGTTGGTCACGCCAGCACGCTTGGCGAGTTCGCGCTGCGACAGGCCCTTGAGCTTGCGGATGGCTTGCAGTCGTTCGCCGACGTCCAAAACTGGAGCCTCCTGAAACGGTGAAAGGGGAGTGGATGTGAACGATATCATGGCAATGCCGTTCAGTATTTACAACACACCGCCCCCAACCTGTCCGCTTCAGCGTCTCATTCGCCGACGTAGTCCCGTGGTACTCGCTTCAGGTTGCAGAAGATCTGGTACGGAATGGTGCCCGCCTGCGCGGCCACTTCACTGGCCAGCACCTGCTTGCCCCAGAGTTCGACCGGGCTGCCGACAGTGGCTTGCGGGACGTCGGTGAGGTCGATGCTGAGCATGTCCATCGACACCCGGCCGATCAGGTGGGTACGCTTGCCGGCGACCAGCACTGGGGTGCCGTTGGGCGCCTGGCGCGGGTAGCCATCGGCATAGCCCATGGCGACCACACCCACGCGGGTCGGCCGAGGGCTGACGAACTTGGCACCATAGCCCACCGGCTCGCCGGCAGGCAGCTCGCGCACGCTGATCACCCGCGATTGCAGGGTCATCACCGGTTGCAGGCGCGCGGCCTCGGCCTGCGCCACTTCGAACGGCGTGGCGCCGTACAGCATCAGGCCTGGGCGTACCCAGTCGCTGGGCGCTTGCGGCCAGCCCAGCACGCCGGGTGAGTTACGCAGGCTGCATTCGGCGGCCAGGCCCTGTCGGGCAGCTTCGAACACGGCAATTTGCTGGGCGGTAGCGTCAGCGTCCAGTTCGTCGGCGCGAGCGAAGTGGCTCATCAACACGATGCGCGAAACCTTGCCACTGGCCAGCAGTCGCTGGTAGGCATCGTGGTAGTCCTTGGGGTGCAGGCCAACGCGGTGCATGCCACTGTCCAGCTTCAGCCAGACGGTGAGCGGCTTGTGCAGCGGGGTTTTCTCGATGGCTTCCAGCTGCCACAGCGAGTGCACCACGCACCACAGGTCGTGCTCGGCGATCAGTGCCAGTTCGCTGGTTTCGAAAAAACCTTCCAGCAGCAGCACCGGGGCATTGATACCCGCGGCGCGCAGTTCCAGTGCCTCCTCGATGCAGGCCACCGCAAAGCCATCGGCCTCGGCCTCCAAGGCCAGGGCACAGCGCACGGCGCCGTGGCCATAGGCGTCGGCCTTGATCACGGCGAGGGCTTTGGCACCGGTCAGTTCACGGGCCAGACGGTAGTTGTGGCGCAGGGCCTGGAGGTCGATCAGGGCGCGGGCGGGACGCATGGCGGCTGCCTTATGGTGGTTCGGGTTGAAATCGGTGGTGGATTCTTCGCGGGCTTGCCCGCTCCCACAGGTCGTGCACAGCTTTCAAAAGCGGTGGTGTTCCTGCGGGAGCGGGCAAGCCCGCGAATGGGCCGGCACAGGCTATTACTGCTGGTGAGCCGGCGCGCTTTGCCCGTGCTTGGCCACTTCCCGGCTGTTGCCATACCGGGAGATATCCAGGCCTTCGGCACTGATCTGCGGCTTCTTGCGCGCAATCAGGTCGGCCAGCAAGCGACCGGAACCGCACGCCATGGTCCAGCCCAAGGTACCGTGACCGGTGTTCAGGAACAGGTTGCGGAACCCCGTGGCACCCACGATCGGCGTGCCGTCCGGGGTCGCCGGGCGCAGGCCGGTCCAGAAGCTGGCCTGGCTCAAGTCACCGCCGCGAGGATAAAGGTCGTTGACGATCATCTCCAGTGTTTCGCGCCGGCGCGGGTTCAGCGACAGGTCAAAGCCGGCGATTTCAGCCATCCCGCCAACGCGGATGCGGTTATCGAAACGGGTGATCGCAACCTTATAGGTCTCGTCGAGAATGGTCGAGGTCGGAGCCATGTCGGCGTTGGTGATCGGCACGGTCAGCGAATAACCTTTCAGCGGGTACACCGGAGCCTTGATGCCCAGCGGCTTGAGCATCTGTGGCGAGTAGCTGCCCAGCGCCAGCACGTAGCGGTCTGCCGTCTCCAGCTTGCCGTCGATCCACACGCCATTGATGCGGTCACCGGCGAAGTCCAGGCGCTGGATGTCCTGGCCGAAGCGGAACTCCACGCCCAGCTTCAACGCCATGTCGGCGAGCTTGGTGGTGAACAGCTGGCAGTCGCCAGTCTGGTCGTTCGGCAAACGCAGGGCGCCGGCCAGGATATCTTTCACGCCGGCCAGGGCGGGTTCGACGCGGGCAATGCCGTCGCGGTCGAGCAGCTCGTAAGGCACACCGGACTGTTCGAGTACGGCAATGTCCTTGGCCGCAGCATCGACCTGGGCCTGGGTGCGGAACAGCTGGGTGGTGCCCAGGCTGCGGTTTTCGTAGTTGATGCCGGTTTCGGCGCGCAGCTCGTCGAGGCAGTCACGGCTGTACTCGGACAGACGCACCATACGCTCCTTGTTCACCGCGTAGCGGCTGGCGGTGCAGTTGCGCAGCATCTGTGCCATCCACAGGTACTGGTCGACGTCGCCCGTGAGCTTGATGGCCAAGGGGGCATGACGCTCCAGTAGCCATTTGATGGCTTTGAGCGGTACACCAGGGGCAGCCCAGGGCGAGGCATAGCCGGGCGAGATCTGGCCGGCGTTGGCAAAGCTGGTTTCCATGGCCACCGCCGGCTGGCGGTCGACCACCGTGACTTCGAAACCTTGCCGGGCCAGGTAGTAGGCACTGGCGGTTCCGATTACACCGCTACCAAGTACCAGAACTCGCATCGTTTTATCCCTCACACGCGGCGCGCCGCACACTTTTATTGAAATGGCATGAATGGGCGCAGTATAGGAATTTGAGACCAGTGCAATTCACTATATAAAAGCCTATTATTGGCGAGAATTCTCGGCAAAATCGCCTTTCACGGAGGGGCATCCCCTATGAGAACCCAGCACCAGACCAAGCGTGAACTGGACAAGATCGACCGCAACATCCTGCGTATCCTGCAGAATGACGGGCGTATTTCCTTCACCGAACTGGGCGAGAAAGTTGGGCTGTCCACCACCCCTTGTACCGAGCGGGTTCGCCGCCTGGAGCGCGAGGGCATCATCATGGGCTACAACGCCCGCCTGAACCCGCAGCACCTCAAGGGCAGCCTGCTGGTATTCGTGGAAATCAGCCTGGACTACAAGTCGGGCGATACCTTCGAGGAGTTCCGCCGCGCGGTTTTGAAGCTGCCCCACGTGCTGGAATGCCACCTGGTATCGGGCGACTTCGACTACCTGGTGAAAGCGCGTATTTCGGAAATGGCCTCGTACCGCAAGCTGCTCGGCGACATCCTGCTGAAACTGCCGCACGTGCGCGAGTCGAAGAGCTACATCGTGATGGAAGAGGTGAAGGAGAGCCTCTGCCTGCCGATCCCGGACTGAGGCTAGACCAGCACCTGGCGGGTGGTGGCAATGAACTGGTGGACCAACTGTTCAGCGGCGGGGTCGATCATCGGTTCAGGGCCACGACCACGCGGGCAGGCCATGCGCGGGGTGGTACCGAACAGCCGACAGATCATCGGCCGCTCTTCATACACCGTGCAGCCGTGGGGGCCCAGGTGCACGCAGTCCAGACGCTCCAGAGCAGCGTCCTGCTCGGCCTGGGACTTGCGCGGCAGCCGGGCCATTTCTTCCGCCGAGGTGGTGACCGGGCCGCAGCAGTCGTGGCAGCCGGGCTCGCACTCGAAAGAGGGGATGAGTTCGCGCAGGAAGTGGATCTTGTGGCGGTTACAGGACATGACGGGATACAAGCTGACAAAAGTGATTGGATTATAGGCTTATTCGCGGGTTCACCCGCGAACGAGCATGAAGCCCTCGCTGGTTGCCCGGCCGCGATGGCACAGCTTATCCTCGTCCCCCCTCCATTTTTCAGGGCCGCCCCAATGATCCACAGCGCGCAGCACGCCGCCTCCTATTACGCCGCCAGCAGCGCGCCACACCCCGACCACGCCTACCTGCAAGGCGAACACAACGCCGACGTGTGCATCATCGGCGGCGGCTACTCCGGCCTGAACACCGCCATCGAGCTGGCCGAGCGTGGTTTCTCGGTCATCCTGCTGGAAGCGCGCAAACTTGGCTGGGGCGCCAGTGGGCGCAATGGCGGGCAACTGATCCGAGGGGTCGGTCATGGTCTGGAGCAGTTCCTCCCGGTCATCGGAGAAGAAGGCGTGCGCACCATGAAACTGATGGGCCTGGAGGCCGTACAGATCGTGCGCGAGCGGGTAGAAAAGCATGCCATCGCCTGCGACCTGGCCTGGGGCTACTGCGACCTGGCCAACAAACCCGCCGAGCTGCTGGGCTTTGCCCAAGACGCCGAGGAACTGCGCAGCCTGGGCTATGCACATGAGCTGCGGCTGGTCGGCAAGAACGATATCCACAGCGTGGTCGGTGCCGATTGCTACGTGGGCGGGTTGGTCGACATGGGCTCCGGGCATCTGCATCCGCTCAATCTGGCACTGGGTGAAGCCGCCGCAGCCGCCCGCCTGGGCGTGAAGTTGTTCGAGCAATCCGAAGTCACCCGCATCGACTACGGCACTGAAGTGCAGGTGCATACTGCCCAAGGCCGGGTACGCGCCAAGACCCTGGTACTGTGCTGCAACGCCTACCACAACGACCTCAATCGCGAGCTGGGCGGCAAGGTGCTGCCGGCCGGCAGCTACATCATCGCCACCGAGCCGCTGGGCGAAGAACGCGCACGCGCCTTGCTGCCGCAGAATATGGCGGTGTGTGACCAGCGCGTGGCGCTGGACTACTACCGCCTGTCCGCCGACCACCGCCTGCTGTTTGGCGGTGCCTGCCACTATTCAGGCCGCGACCCGAAGGACATCGCCGCCTACATGCGGCCAAAGATGCTCAAGGTGTTCCCGCAGCTTGCCGACGTGCGCATCGACTACCAGTGGGGTGGCATGATCGGCATTGGTGCCAATCGCCTGCCGCAGGTTGGCCGCCTGGCCAGCCAGCCGAACGTGTATTACGCCCAGGCCTACTCGGGCCATGGGCTCAACGCCACCCACCTGGCCGCACGCCTGCTGGGTGAAGCCATCAGCGGCCAGGAAAGCGGGCGCTTCGACCTTTTCAACAAGGTGCCGCACATCACCTTCCCTGGCGGCAAGCACCTGCGCTCGCCACTGCTGGCGCTGGGGATGCTGTGGCATCGCCTGAAAGAGCTGGCCTGAAAGTCCCCATCCTTGTGGCAACTGTCTTGCTTAAAATCTATTAGCTGACTAGCCCCCTTGTGGGAGCGGGCGTGCCCGCGAACACGGGCGAAGNCATGCCCGCTCCCACAGGGTCGGTGCAAGTTTCAAGTCTGGGGCACAACAGGCCCTCCAGCGACCACCGTGTCAGTCCTTCCAGAAGGGTTTCTGCCCTTCGATCCGGGCCTGCTCCCAGCTCAGCCCAACATCGCGCAACTCGTCATCGGTCAGCTGCAGCAACGCCCTGCGGGTATGCCAGCGATGCAGCATCAGCCCCCAACGCCCCAAACCCTCTGGCGCGTTGAACACCTTGGCCTGCTGCCCGGCTTCCAGTTCCTTGGCCAACAGTTGCAAGCGCACATCGCTCATGCCACCCATCACCGCATCCTCCCGTTCAGTGGTTACCGTGGAGAAAGCATGCGCGTCGGCACCCTCGACAATACAGATCCAATACAGCCTTAATATTCCCATACAGAATTGGCCGCTGGCCGACTGAATGCTGTATTTTCAGCCCAACTGTACCGGTCGCTATGCCAATGCAGCGCAGGAGTATGCCGTGACCCTCTACCTGAATCTCGCCGAAATACTCGGCGCCCGCATCGAGCAGGGCCTCTATCGCCCTGGCCAGCGCCTGCCGTCTGTACGCGCACTGAGTGAGGAGCACGGGGTCAGCCTGAGCACCGTGCAGCAGGCCTATCGCATGCTCGAAGACAGCGGCATGGTCTCGCCGCGGCCCAAGTCCGGCTACTTCGTCAGCGACCAACGGCAGTTGCCGGCACTGCCCGCAGTCAGCCGCCCGGCCCAGCGCCCGGTGGACATCTCGCAGTGGGAACAGGTGCTGGAGCTGGTGCGCAGTACGCCGCGCCATGATGTGGTGCAACTCGGCCGCGGCATGCCCGACATCGACAGCCCTACCCTGAAGCCGCTGCTGCGCAGCCTTGCCCAGTTGAGCCGGCGCCAGGACATGCCTGGCCTGTACTACGACAACATCCATGGTAACCTGGCCCTGCGCGAACAGGTGGCCCGGCTGATGCTCGACTCCGGCTGCCGCCTGGGGCCGGCCGACCTGGTGATCACCACCGGCTGCCATGAGGCGCTGTCATGCAGCATCCGCGCGGTCTGCGAGCCAGGCGACATCGTCGCGGTCGACTCGCCCAGCTTCCACGGCGCCATGCAAACCCTCAAAGGCTTGGGCATGAAAGCGCTGGAAATCCCCACCGACCCGGTCACCGGCATCAGCCTGGAGGCGCTGGAACTGGCCCTGGAGCAGTGGCCGATCAAGCTCATCCAGATCACACCCAGCTGCAACAACCCGCTGGGTTACATCATGCCCGAGGCACGCAAGAAGGCCCTGCTGAGCCTCGCCCAACGCTATGACGTGGCAATTCTGGAAGACGATGTGTACGGCGACCTGGCCTATACCTACCCACGCCCACGCACCCTGAAGTCGTTCGACGACGATGGCCGCGTGCTGCTCTGCAGTTCGTTCTCCAAAACCCTGGCGCCCGGCCTGCGGATCGGCTGGGTGGCGCCCGGGCGCTACCTGGAGCGCGTGCTGCACATGAAATACATCAGCACCGGCAGCACCGCCAGCCAGCCTCAGCTGGCCATCGCTGATTTCATCGCCGCCGGGCACTACCAGCCCCATGTACGGCGCATGCGCAGCCAGTACCAGCGTGGCCGCGACCTGATGAGCGACTGGGTGACCCGCTACTTCCCGGCGGGCACCCGGGTCAGCCGGCCCCAGGGCGGCTTCATGCTGTGGGTGGAATTACCCGAACATCTCGATACGCTTCGGCTGAACCGCGCTTTACTGGAGCAGGGCGTGCAGGTTGCCGTGGGCAGCATCTTTTCGGCCTCGGGCAAGTTCCGCCACTGCCTGCGCATGAACTTCGCCGCCAGGCCAACGCCGCAAATCGAAGCCTCCGTGCGTAAGGTAGGTGAAACCGCCCTTCGTCTACTGGATGACGAAAGCGCCGACGCGTAACTTTGCGCCGCCCGTCACGGTCAAACCCCTAAAGCCCTTGCTGCACAGGACGGTCCACCCTTGAGACTCCAGCGAGCCTTGCCTCTGCTGCTGGTGTTGTTGCTCGGCCTTGCCGGTTGCACAAGCATCAGCGCGCCCCGCGAAACCAGTCAGGCGTTGCCTGCCCACGACTCGGCCTTTGGCCGCTCGGTGCTGCGCCAAGCCGCGCCCTATGGCGGCCGCTCGGGCTTTCGCCTGCTGCCCAACAGCAACGAGGCATTTCGCGCCCGCGCCGAACTGATACGCAACGCCCAGGCGAGCATCGACCTGCAGTACTACATCGTCCACGACGGCCTCAGTACCCGCGCCCTTGTGCATGAACTGCTGCGCGCTGCCGACCGTGGCGTGCGCGTGCGCATCCTGCTCGACGACACCACCAGCGACGGCCTGGACACCGTCATGGGCACCCTTAATGCCCACCCGAACATCCAGATTCGAGTGTTCAACCCACTGCATCTGGGGCGCAGTACCGGCGTTACGCGCGCCGTGGGCCGGCTGTTCAACTTGTCGCGCCAGCACCGGCGCATGCACAACAAGCTGTTCCTGGTGGACAACAGCATGGCCATCGTCGGCGGGCGCAACTTGGGCGACGAGTATTTCGATGCCGAGCCCAACCTCAACTTCACCGACATCGACCTGCTGGGCGTGGGCCCGGTAGCCGAGCAGTTGGGGCACAGCTTCGACCAATACTGGAACAGCGCCCTCAGCCGGCCGATCACCGACTTCCTCTGGCATGACCCGGATGCCAACGACCTGCGGGCCAGCCGCCAGCGCCTGGAAGTGTCGCTGGCCAAAGCCAGGACCCAGCGCAAGGCCCTGTACGACCGCTTGATGGCCTACCAGTCGCAGCCGCGCCTGGATGTGTGGCGCAACGAGCTGATCTGGGCTCACGCCCAGGCGCTATGGGATGCGCCCAGCAAGGTGTTGGCCGAAGACGAACCGGACCCGCAATTACTGCTGAGCCAGCAACTGGCACCGGACCTGGCTAACGTGCACCGCGAGTTGGTCCTGGCATCGGCCTACTTTGTACCGGGCGAACCGGGGCTGCTGTACCTGACCGGCCGCGCCGACGCTGGCGTTTCGGTGAAGCTGCTGACCAACTCGCTGGAAGCCACCGACGTGCCGGCAGTGCATGGAGGCTATGCACCCTATCGTCGTGCCTTGCTTGAGCACGGGGTGCAGCTTTACGAGCTTCGCCGCCAGCCAGGCGACCCCAGCGCGGGGCGACTGAGTTTCCGTGGCAGCTCGGATTCGAGCCTGCACACCAAGGCGATCGTGTTCGACCGGCGCAAGACCTTCATCGGCTCGTTCAACTTCGACCCGCGCTCAGTATTGTGGAACACCGAGGTCGGGGTAATGGTGGACAGCCCAGAGCTGGCCGAATACACCCGCGAGCTGGCCCAGCAGGGTATGGCGCCTGCGCTGAGCTATCAGGTGAAACTGATAGGTAACAAGCTGGTATGGGCGACCGAGGACAATGGCCAACGGCACGTGCTGACGTCTGAGCCGGGTGGGGTCTGGCGGCGGCTCAATGCCTGGATCAGCAAGGCGGTTGGCTTGGAGAAGATGCTGTAGCTGCGATTCCGGGGGCCTTGCGGCCCCCAACAATCATCAGGCAGAAACCGGCTCAAAGGCTCCGCGCCGCCGGGTCAATACCACCAACCCCGCAGCCCCGGCCGCCATCAGGAACAGCAACGCATGCCCGCTGATCCACTGGCTCCCCGCCCCCGCCAACAATGGCCCGAGCAAACAGCCAATACCCCACAGCTGAGCCACGTGGGCATTGGCCCGTACCAACTCATCATCGCGGTAGCGCTCACCGATCAGCACCAGCGACAAGGTGAACAGGCCGCCGGCACTGGCGCCGAACAACACCCACAATGGCCAGATAACCGGTGTGTGCAACAGCAGCGGGATCGCCAGGCTGGACACCAGCAGGGTCACCGCACAGCCAGTAAACAAGGTACGTCGCGACATATGGTCGGCCAGCGCGCCGATGGGCAACTGCAGCACCGCATCACCCACCACCACGGTACTCACCATGAACAAGGCGATTTCGGTGCTGAAACCCTGCTGCAGGCAATACACCGGCAGCAACGTGAGGATCATCGCCTCGAACGAGGCGAACAGGGCAATGGCCCAGGCAATTACCGGCAAGCGTCGGCAGAAAGCGAACAGGTCGCCAAAGGTGACACTGCAGGCTTCCGTGCTCGGCGCCCCACCACGCCCCAGCAGAACCAGCGGCGCGGCCAGCAGCAGGCCGGTCGCCGCCCAGAAGCCGAAGTCGTCATCAGAGCCGAGGAAACCCAGCACCAACGGCCCGGCCAACTGGCTCAGGGCGTAGCTGCTGCCATACAGCGCCACCAACCGGCCACGCCACTGTTCGACCACCAGTTGGTTGATCCAGCTTTCGCCAAGGATGAACACCACGGTCAGGGACATGCCGATCATCAGCCGCAGCAGCAGCCATAACGGGTAACTGGGCAGCAGCGCGAGCAGGCCAATCGACAGCGCCCCGCCCCACAGGCACAGGCGCATCGCCGACGGTACGCCAACCCACCCTGCCAGGCGGCTGGCCAGGCTGGCGCCGGCCAGTACGCCCAACGCCGGCATTGCCGCCATCACGCCGATGGCGAAGCTGCCGTAGCCCCAGGCCTCCAGGCGCAGGGACACCAGCGGCATGCTCACGCCGAGCGCCAGCCCGACACTGAGCACCGATGCCAGTACGGCGAAGTAGGTACCCCAACGCATTGCAGCCTCCCAGCCAATATTTCCAGGGGCCCATTTGCGGGCAAGCCCGCTCCTGCATCGGTCGCGAAGACCTGCAGGAGCGGGCTTGCCCGCGAAAAGGACCTACCGGGTTACAGCTTGATCCAGGTCGCCTTCAGCTCGGTGTACTTCTCCAGTGCGTGCAGCGACTTGTCACGGCCGTTGCCCGACTGTTTGAAGCCACCGAACGGCGCGGTCATGTCGCCACCATCGTACTGGTTGACCCAGACGCTGCCCGCACGCACGGCACGGGCGGTTTTGTGGGCCTTGGAAATGTCCGAGGTCCAGATACCCGCTGCCAGGCCATACGGGGTGTCGTTGGCAATGGCCACGGCTTCTTCGGCGGTGTCGAAGGCAATCACCGACAGCACCGGGCCGAAGATTTCTTCCTGGGCAATGCGCATGGCATTAGTCACGCCGTCGAAGATGGTCGGCTCGACGTAGGTGCCGCCGGTCTCTTCCAGGGTGCGCTTGCCGCCGGCCAGCAGCTTGGCGCCGTCCTTGTGGCCAGCCTCGATGTACGACAGTACGGTGTTCATCTGCTGGGTATCGACCAAGGCACCGACAGTGGTCTGCGGGTCCAGCGGGTTGCCTGGCTTCCAGCCTTTCAGGGCTTCTACCACCATCGGCAGGAACTTGTCCTTGATCGAACGCTCGACCAGCAGTCGGGAACCTGCAGTGCACACTTCGCCCTGGTTGAAGGCGATGGCGCTGGCGGCGGCTTCGGCGGCAGCTTGCAGGTCCGGGGCGTCGGCAAAGACGATGTTCGGGCTCTTGCCACCGGCTTCCAGCCAGATGCGCTTCATGTTCGACTCGCCCGCGTAAACCATCAGCTGCTTGGCGATCTTGGTCGAACCGGTGAACACCAGGGTATCGACGTCCATGTGCAGGGCCAGTGCCTTGCCCACGGTGTGGCCATAGCCTGGCAGCACGTTCAGCACGCCAGCCGGGATACCGGCTTCGATCGCCAGTTGGGCGATGCGGATGGCAGTCAGCGGCGATTTTTCGGACGGCTTGAGCACGACCGAGTTACCGGTGGCCAACGCCGGGCCGAGCTTCCAGCAGGCCATCAGCAGCGGGAAGTTCCAAGGTACGATGGCACCGACCACACCTACCGGCTCGCGGGTAACCAGGCCAAGCTGATCATGCGGGGTCGGGGCAACTTCGTCGTAGACCTTGTCGATGGCTTCGGCAGTCCAGTGGATGGCTTGGGCCGCACCTGGGATGTCGATACTGGAGGAGTCGCCAATCGGCTTGCCCATGTCCAGCGTTTCCAGCAGCGCCAGCTCTTCGACGTTCTTGCGCAGCAGGTCGGCGAAACGGATCAGCTTGGCCTTGCGCTTGGCCGGGGCCAGCTGCGACCACACGCCGGAGTTGAAGGTGGCACGGGCGTTTTCAACAGCGCGGTTGGCATCGGCCAGGTCGCAGCTGGCAACCTTGGCCAGGAAGCGTCCGTCGACCGGGCTCAGGCACTCGAAGGTTTCACCGGATGCGGCATCGGTGTATTCGCCGTTGATGAAGGCACGGCCTTCGATCTTCAGTTGCTGGGCACGTTGTTCCCAGTCCGCACGGGTCAGGGTGGTCATACGAAACTCCTCCTCTTGTTTAGGTGCAACGCCGCACTGAGGACTCACAGGCGTTGTCAGAATTCTGGCCGGGCGCCAAGCGCACACTGGCAAGCGATACCCTAAACCAGCCGGTGTAAACTATCAATATATTTGACACGAGAGGCTCAAAAGCCTACTGATGTTCATTTTATTAAACAACAACAGGAGCCGAACCATGAGTATCGATAGCATCATCGACTTCGCGCAGGTCCTCACCGAAGCCGAACGCTACCGCCCGGCTGCAGAGAAAGTTCTCAAGGGCGAACCGGACCAGGCGGTCTACAACCATTATTCCAGCCCGTGTGGGCAGTTTGCCGCTGGCGTATGGGAAGGTGAGGTGGGCCAGTGGACAGTGAACTACACGGAGCACGAATACTGCGAGATCGTCCAGGGCGTTTCGGTGCTGCGCGATCAGGACGGCGGGGCTAAAACCCTGCGTGCCGGCGATCGGTTTGTCATCCCCGCCGGCTTCAAAGGCACTTGGGAGGTGCTGGAGCCGTGCCGCAAGATCTATGTGATGTTCGAGCAGAAATAATTATGTAGCGCAGGGATTTTGCAGGCATGCGTGAGGATGACCCTGCCCGTTTCGGGCCATTCAGCCTCACAAGGAAAATCAGCATGACCAACGAAGAAGTTCTGCAAACCCTCGCTCACCTGGTCGGCACCCGCTACGTGCCGGAGCTGAAAGGCACCATTTGCGCCCTCACCGGGCGCACTCGCGTGGTTGGCCCCAACGAGATGTCCACCCGCGACTACGACGCCGCGCGCATCCAGATCAAGGCCGACGCCGACCTGATGATCCAGAGTTTCGCCTTCAACTGACCCTGCTGCAGCCCAAAAAAAACCCGCGTCCTTTCGGATGCGGGTTTTTTTTCAGGTCGCCGATCAATTACTTGATCTTGGCTTCCTTGTACACCACGTGCTTGCGAACAACCGGATCATATTTCTTGATCTCGATTTTGTCCGGGGTGGTGCGCTTGTTCTTGTCGGTGGTGTAGAAGTGGCCGGTACCGGCACTCGAAACCAGACGGATCAATTCACGCATGATGCTCTCCCTTAAACCTTGGCGCCAGCTTTACGGATGTCAACCAGAACGGCGTCGATGCCGCGCTTGTCGATGATACGCATGCCTTTGGCGGAAACGCGCAGACGCACGAAACGCTTCTCGGATTCAACCCAGAAACGGTGGTGCTGCAGGTTCGGCAGGAAACGACGACGGGTTTTGTTGTTTGCGTGGGAAATGTTGTTCCCGGTTACTGGACCCTTACCAGTAACTTGACAGACTCTCGACATGACTCAGCCCTCTAAAACCACATGCCCAACCCGGCATGGGTTGGCCGCTTAATCTCTCAGTCTTTGGCGCCTGGGCGCCGTGATTCTGGAGGCCTTATCGACCGGATCCGCTGATGCGACAGGCCGAGCCCCTAGAAAAGAGCGCTGCTTTATACCAGAAAGACTTGGCTGCAACAACAGTAGATGCACATTACCGCTAGCCAGAACGCGCCGGGCCAGCATAGCGGCAGGCCCCGCCAGTCGTCGACCGCTCGTCGCAAGATTTGCAAAAAAGGGTGTGGTCATTTGCCGGCGGGCGCACTAGGGTAGGCCTTTTACAGACTGCACTGGCAGATGGGCCACTGACAGCCAAGGAGCCACCATGCGTGCCGCCGCACTTTCCTTATTGTTCACCTCCCTGTTCGCCGCCGGCGTTGCCCAGGCCGCTCCGCTGAGCGTTTGCAGCGAGGCCAGCCCCGAAGGTTTCGACGTGGTGCAGTACAATTCGCTCACCACCACCAACGCCACCGCCGACGTGCTGATGAACCGCCTGGTGGAGTTCGATGCGGCGCAAGGCAAGGTGGTGCCGAGCCTGGCGACCAGCTGGACGGTATCGGCCGACGGCCTGGTGTATGACTTCACCCTGCGCGATGACGTCAAGTTTCACAGCACCCCCTACTTCAAGCCAAGCCGCAAGCTGAATGCCGACGACGTGCTGTTCAGCTTCCAGCGCATGCTCTACCCGGCCCATGCCTGGCACAAGACTGCGCCGGGCGGCTACCCGCATGCCCAATCGCTGCAGCTGGGCAGCCTGATCAAAGCGATCGAGGCACCGTCGCCGAACACCGTGCGCTTCACCCTCAGCCACCCGGACGCCACCTTCCTGGCCACCCTGAGCATGGGCTTCGCCTCGATCTACTCCGCCGAATACGCCGACAAGCTGCTCAAGGCAGGTACGCCGGAGAAGCTCAACAACCAACCGATCGGCACCGGGCCGTTCGTGTTCCAGCGTTTCCAGAAAGACGCCGTGGTGCGCTACCGCGCCAACCCGGACTACTTCGCCGGCAAGCCGGCGGTCGACCCGCTGATCTTCGCCATCACCACCGATGCCAACGTGCGCCTGCAGAAGCTCAAGCGTGGCGAGTGCCAGGTTGCCCTGTCGCCCAAGCCGTTGGACATTGCCGAAGCGGGCAAGGACGGTAACCTCAAGGTGGCCACCACCCCGGCATTCATGACTGCCTTCGTCGCCATCAACAGCCAGCACCCGCCGCTGGACAAGCCGGAAGTGCGCCAGGCGATCAACCTGGCCTTCGACAGGCAGGCCTACCTCAAGGCCGTGTTCGAAGACTCTGCGGTGGCTGCCAACGGCCCCTACCCCCCTAACACCTGGAGCTACGCCAAGGACCTGCCCGGCTACCCGCTGGACCTGAAGAAAGCCAAAGCCCTGCTGGCCAAGGCCGGGCTGGCCGAAGGCTTCAGTACCACCATCTGGACCCGGCCCTCGGGTAGCCTGCTCAACCCCAACCCCAGCCTTGGCGCGCAGATGCTGCAAGCCGACCTGGCGAAGATTGGCGTGAAAGCGGAGATCCGCGTGATCGAGTGGGGCGAACTGATACGCCGCGCCAAGGCCGGCGAGCATGACTTGCTGTTCATGGGCTGGGCGGGCGACAACGGCGACCCGGACAACTTCCTCAGCCCGCAGTTTTCCTGTGCGGCGGTAGAGTCAGGGACCAACTTCGCACGCTTCTGCGACAGCCGCCTCGACCAGCTGATCAGCGCCGGGCGCACCACCAATGACCAGAGCGTGCGCAGCCGGCTGTACCAACAGGCGCAGACACTGATCCAGCAGCAGGCGCTGTGGGTGCCACTGGCGCACCCGACGGCGGCGACCTTGCTGCGCCAAGGCGTCGAGGGGTACCAGGTGAGCCCGTTCGGGCGGCTGGATTTCAGCAAGGTGACGGTGACCAAGTAAGCCTGTACCGGCCTCTTCGCGGGTTTACCCGCGAAAGGGCCCGTACTGACCCTATAAGGCTCTCAGTAGTCCCTCAGGCCACAATCCACCCATGCTCGACCATCGACAACGGCTCCCCATCACCAATGATGATGTGATCCAGCACCCGCACATCAATCAACGCCAGCCCCCGCTTCAACGACAGGGTCAAATGCACATCGTCCTGACTCGGTTCACTGAT
Organism: Pseudomonas sp. 22515; assembly: GCF_052044625.1. Taxonomy (NCBI): domain Bacteria; kingdom Pseudomonadati; phylum Pseudomonadota; class Gammaproteobacteria; order Pseudomonadales; family Pseudomonadaceae; genus Pseudomonas; species Pseudomonas sp. 22515. The sequence continues at coordinate 129,242 of NZ_JBQENN010000012.1, read as the reverse complement.
CCCTGAAGGATGGTTGTGGCACAGGATCAATGCCGCAGCGTTGTGCACCAACGCCCGCCGCACCACCTCTCGCGGATAGACACTCGCCCGATCTATCGTGCCCCTGAACAGGATCTCGAATGCCAGTGGCCGGTGCTTGGTATCGAGAAACAGACACCCGAACACCTCGCTGGCCTCATGCCTGAGCATGGCTTTCAAGTAGCGTCGCACCGCTGCCGGGCTGTCCATGGCAGACTCCCGCTCAATCGACGTTGCAAGGTGCCTGCGGCCGATCTCAAGCAGTGCCTGCAGCTGGCTGTACCTCACCGGGCCCAACCCGAGCTCGCCGACGAAGGCCTCGCGGTCGGCCTCCAGCAACCGGCGCAAGCTGCCGAACTTCACCAACAAGCCTCGCGATAGCTCCACGACATTGCGCCCACGTATGCCTGAGCCGAGAAAAACGGCCAGCAGCTCCGTATCTGTCAGGCTCCCTGCCCCGCGCTGCAACAACTTCTCCCTAGGCCGTTCTTCCGCCGGCCACTCCCTGATGTTCATTCCGCCCCTGCCTTTGCTGCGGCCCATTTCGGCCCTGTGTTAATCTATTTCGCCTCGTACATGCGACGTTCCGCCGCAGGCATTTTCAAACGTCGCCGCCCGCTCTCACTGGAAAAAGGCAAGCCTATGCAGCGGCTGTATCGCAAGCGCATCGTTCTCGGCGTGGGTGGCGGCATTGCCGCCTACAAAAGCGCCGAGCTGATTCGCCGTCTCCTCGAGCACGGCGCGCAGGTGCGCGTCGTCATGACACGGGGTGGTGCCGAATTCATCACCCCGCTGACCCTGCAGGCGCTGTCGGGCCACCCCGTGCACATGGACCTGCTCGACCCGGCCGCCGAAGCAGCCATGGGCCATATCGAACTGGCCAAGTGGGCGGATCTGGTGTTGATCGCCCCTGCCACCGCCGACCTCATGGCACGCATGGCCCAAGGCATGGCAGACGACCTGCTGACCACGCTGGTGCTGGCCACTGACGCCACCGTCGCCGTGGCGCCGGCGATGAACCAGGCCATGTGGCGCGACCCGGCCACCCAGGCCAACCTCGAGCTGCTCAAGAGCCGTGGCATTCAGGTGTTCGGCCCGGCATCCGGCAGCCAGGCCTGTGGCGACGTCGGCCTGGGGCGCATGCTGGAAGCCACCGACCTGGCCTGGTGCGCCGCGGAAAGCTTCAAGCGCCAGGCACTGACCGGCAAGCACGTGCTGATCACCGCCGGGCCGACCCAGGAAAACATCGACCCGGTGCGCTACATCACCAATCATAGCTCCGGCAAGATGGGCTTCGCCCTGGCCGAAGCGGCCGCCGAAGCAGGGGCTCGGGTGACCCTCGTCACGGGCCCTGTGCACTTGCCAACCCCTGACCGGGTCAGCCGCATCGACGTCGTCAGCGCGCGAGACATGCTCGCGGCCTGTGAAGCGGCCATGCCGTGCGACCTGTTCATTGCCTCGGCAGCGGTTGCGGACTACCGCCCCGAAGTCGTTGCCACACAAAAACTGAAGAAAGATCCTACGACCGGCGACGGCATGCTGCTGCAGATGGTGCGTAATCCCGATATCCTTGCCACCATTGCTGGCCGCGCCGACCGCCCGTTCAGCGTCGGCTTTGCCGCCGAAACCGAGCACCTGCTCGATTACGCCACGCGCAAGCTCAAGGACAAGAACCTCGACCTGATCGTCGCCAATGATGTGGCCAACCCCAGCATCGGCTTCAACAGCGAAGAAAATGCCTTGACCGTGATCGACCGCCAGCAGCACCAGACCCTCTTCGCGCAGACCAGCAAGGGCAAGATTGCCCGGCAACTGGTCGCCTTCATCGCCGAACGGCTTAACCAGGTTCAATAAGTTACATGCACGCTCTTCAAGCCAAGATCCTCGACCCACGCCTGGGCAGCGAATTCCCGCTACCCGCGTACGCCACCCCCGGCTCCGCCGGCCTCGACCTGCGCGCCCTGCTCAAGGAAGACACCCTCCTCGAACCGGGCCAGACCATCCTGATTCCTACCGGCCTGTCGATCTACATCGGCGACCCGGGCCTGGCGGCAGTCATCCTGCCGCGCTCGGGCCTGGGCCATAAGCACGGCATCGTGCTGGGCAACCTGGTCGGCCTGATCGATTCGGACTACCAGGGCGAGCTGATGGTGTCGTGCTGGAACCGCGGCAACACGCCGTTCACCATCGCGGTTGGCGAGCGTATCGCCCAGCTGGTGCTGGTACCGGTGGTGCAGGCTCACTTCGACATCGTCGAAGCGTTCGACGAAAGCCAGCGTGGCGCTGGCGGCTTCGGCCACTCCGGCAGCCACTGAGCCGGCAAATGACCGTTCAGGCCAAGGATGGCGAACTCTCTGGCGAAACCACCGTCCAAGCGTTCAGTTTGCGCCTGCCCAGAAAGCCTTTGACTAATGGAGCTTCCAGAGATGAACGACATGGCCCACCTGGTCCCCGCCGCATTGCCCGACAGCATTTTCCGCGCATATGACATACGCGGCGTGGTCGGCAAGACCCTTCACGCCGAAACCGCCTACTGGATCGGCCGCGCCATCGGCGCGCAAAGCCTGGCCCAGGGCGAACCGCAGGTTTCGGTAGGGCGCGATGGCCGCCTGTCGGGCCCGATGCTGGTGGAACAGCTGATCAAGGGCCTGGTCGATGCGGGCTGCCACGTCAGCGACGTCGGCCTGGTGCCTACCCCGGCGCTGTACTACGCAGCCAACGTGCTGGCCGGCAAGTCCGGTGTGATGCTGACCGGCAGCCACAACCCTTCGGACTACAACGGTTTCAAGATCGTCATCGCCGGTGACACCTTGGCCAACGAACAGATCCAGGCCCTGCTGACCCGCCTGAAAACCAACGACCTGACCCTGGCCCAAGGCCGCGTGGAGAAGGTCGAGATCCTCGACCGCTACTTCCAGCAGATCGTCGGCGACGTAAAGCTGGCGAAAAAGCTCAAGGTGGTGGTGGACTGCGGCAACGGCGCCGCTGGCGTGGTTGCACCGCAATTGATCGAAGCCCTGGGCTGCGAAGTGATCCCGCTGTTCTGCGAGGTCGACGGCAACTTCCCCAACCACCACCCGGACCCGGGCAAGCCGGAGAACCTCGAAGACCTGATCGCCAAGGTCAAGGAAACCGGTGCCGATATCGGCCTGGCCTTCGACGGTGACGGCGACCGCGTCGGCGTGGTGACCAACACCGGCAGCATCGTCTACCCCGACCGCCTGCTGATGCTGTTTGCCCAGGACGTGCTGTCGCGCAACCCGGGCGCCGAGATCATCTTCGATGTCAAATGCACCCGCCGCCTGACCCCGCTGATCGAACAGCACGGTGGCAGCGCCTTGATGTGGAAAACCGGCCATTCGCTGATCAAGAAGAAGATGAAGCAGACCGGTTCGCTGCTGGCAGGCGAGATGAGCGGTCACATCTTCATCAAGGAACGTTGGTACGGTTTTGACGACGGTATCTACAGCGCCGCGCGCCTGTTGGAGATCCTCAGCAAGACCCAGCAGAGCGCCGAAAACCTGTTTGCCGCCTTCCCGAACGATATTTCCACGCCGGAAATCAATATTGATGTGACCGACGAGGGTAAATTCAGCATCATTGATGCACTGCAACGCGACGCCGACTGGGGCGAAGCCCACCTGACCACCATTGACGGTGTGCGGGTCGACTACGCCAATGGCTGGGGCCTGGTTCGCGCCTCCAACACCACCCCGGTGCTGGTGCTGCGCTTCGAGGCCGACAGCGACGCCGAGTTGCAACGTATCAAGGATGTTTTCCGCACCCAGTTGCTGCGGGTAGAGCCTGAGCTGCAACTGCCGTTCTGACCGACTATCTGTTCCTTACAGGAGCCCTGCATGACCCTCGATCGCGATGCCGCTTCCCATGTAGCCGAGGTTTTGTCCGAAGCACTGCCTTACATCCGCCGCTTTGTCGGCAAGACCCTGGTGATCAAGTACGGCGGCAACGCGATGGAGAGCGAGGAGCTCAAGACGGGCTTCGCCCGTGACATCGTGCTGATGAAGGCTGTGGGCATCAACCCGGTGGTGGTCCACGGCGGTGGCCCGCAGATCGGTGACCTGCTCAAGCGCCTGTCGATCGAAAGCCACTTCATCGACGGCATGCGCGTCACCGATTCGGCGACCATGGACGTTGTGGAGATGGTGCTGGGCGGCCAGGTCAACAAGGACATCGTCAACCTGATCAACCGCCACGGCGGCAGCGCCATCGGCCTGACCGGCAAGGACGCGGAGCTGATTCGCGCCCGCAAGCTAACTGTCAGCCGCCAGACGCCTGAGATGACCACTCCGGAAATCATCGACATCGGCCACGTGGGCGAAGTGGTGAGCGTGAACACCGACCTGTTGAACATGCTGGTGAAGGGCGACTTCATCCCTGTCATCGCGCCAATCGGCGTGGGTGCCAACGGCGAGTCGTACAACATCAACGCCGACCTGGTGGCGGGCAAGGTGGCCGAAGCGCTGAAGGCCGAGAAGCTGATGCTGCTGACCAACATCGCCGGCCTGATGGACAAACAGGGTCAGGTGCTGACTGGCCTGACCACCGAGCAGGTCAACGAACTGATCGCTGACGGCACCATTTATGGCGGCATGCTGCCGAAGATCAAGTGCGCGCTGGATGCGGTGCAGGGCGGCGTGAACAGCTCGCACATCATCGATGGCCGCGTGCCGAATGCAGTGCTGCTGGAGATCTTCACCGACAGCGGCGTGGGCACCCTGATTACCAACCGCAAGCCGCGCTGATTGATCGGTTAGCCTGCACTGGCCTCTTCGCGGGTAAACCCGCTCCTACAAAGGAAATCCCCATGTAGGATCGGGTTTACCCGCGAAAGGGCCAGATCAGGCGGCACAAAAAAAGGCGACCCTCTGAAGAAGGTCGCCTTTTTCATTCCTGGGCCAGGATCAGATCCCGTACTGCGCCCGGTAGGCCTCGACAGCCGGCAGATGCTGTTTCAGCTGTGGATCGTCAGCCAGGAACTCCAGCACCTGGGTCAGCGAAACAATGCTGACCACCGGGATACCGAAGTCGCGTTCCACTTCCTGGATCGCCGACAGTTCGCCATTGCCGCGCTCTTCACGGTTCAGCGCGATCAGTACACCAGCGGCCTTGGCCTGCTGGGCGTTGATGATCTGCATGACCTCACGAATGGCGGTACCGGCAGTAATCACGTCGTCGATGATCAGCACGTCACCGGCCAGCGGCGCGCCGACCAGGCTGCCACCTTCGCCATGGTCCTTGGCTTCCTTGCGGTTGAAGCACCATGGCACGTCCAGCTGATGCTGGTCGGCAAGGGCCACGGCGGTAGTCGCCGCCAAAGGGATACCCTTGTAGGCCGGGCCGAACAGCACATCGAACGGGATCTTGCTGTCGACGATGGCGGCGGCGTAGCAACGGCCCAGTTCAGCCAGGGCGGAACCGGTGTTGAACAGGCCGGCATTGAAGAAATACGGGCTGGTACGCCCCGATTTCAGGGTGAATTCACCGAAACGCAGTACCCCGCGATCGATGGCAAAACGGATAAAGTCGCGCTGATACGGCTGCATGAATAGTCCCGGACACCACGGATTTAGCTAAATGGGTTGAGCTCGGGTATCATACACGCACGAGATTTATGGGGCCATTTATGCGGATCATCAGTGTGAACGTAAATGGCATTCAGGCTGCGGCCGAGCGTGGTTTGCTCAGCTGGCTGCAAGCCCAGAATGCCGACGTCATCTGCCTTCAGGATACCCGCGCCTCGGCCTTTGAACTCGACGACCCAGCTTTCCAGCTCGATGGCTATTTCCTTTATGCCTGCGACGCGGAGGTGCCTGCCCAAGGTGGTGTGGCCCTTTACTCGCGCATGCAGCCCAAGGCAGTCATCACCGGCCTGGGCTTCGAGACAGCCGACCGCTACGGGCGTTACCTGCAAGCAGATTTCGACAAAGTCAGTATTGCCAGCCTGCTGCTGCCTTCGGGCATGAACGGCGACGAAGACTTGAACCAGAAGTTCAAGTTGATGGACGACTTCGCCAAGTACCTGGACAAGCAGCGTCGCAAGCGTCGCGAATACATCTACTGCGGCTCGTTCTACGTGGCGCAGCAGAAGCTCGACATCAAAAACTGGCGTGACAGCCAGCAGTCGCCAGGCTTCCTGGCGCCAGAACGCGCCTGGATGGATGCAATCACTGGCGAGATGGGGTATGTCGATGCCTTGCGCGAAGTCAGCCGTGAAGGCGACCAGTACAGCTGGTGGCCAGACAACGAGCAGGCCGAGATGCTCAACCTGGGCTACCGGTTCGACTACCAGATTCTCACCCCGGGCCTGCGCCGCTTCGTACGCAACGCTCGCCTGCCGCGTCAGCCACGCTTCTCCCAGCATGCGCCGCTGATCGTCGACTATGACTGGACGCTGACCATCTAAAAGGCCATTGGGGCTGCGTTGCAGCCCCAATGGCTATTTGATCGGCCGCCAGATCATCGGGTAGCGATAAGGCTTGCCCTCATTCGCCCGCACCGCCGCAATGATGATCAATATCATCACTGCCACCGTGAGCATGGCAAACAGCACCAGCCCGATAAACACGAACATCAGCAGAAAGCAGATGAACCCGGCAATGGTCACGCTGATTTGAAAGTTCAGCGCCTCTTTGCCCTGGGCGTCGATAAAAGGGTCTTGCTCGCGCTTGAGGTGCCATAGCACCAGCGGGCCCAGCAGGTGCCCGAGCGGCACTACCAGGCCCAACAGCGCGGAGAGGTGGCAGAACATCGCCCATTGCCGGATTTCGGCATTGGGCGGGGTGATCGACAGGTTCGAATCGCTCATGCCCCGCACCTCCGTGGCTGGCTTCAGTCAGCCAGTGCTGCCTGCTGCAGCTCGAAAATCTCGTTCATGCCCTTCTGCGCCAGAGCGAGCATGGCGTTGAAATCTTCCGGCTGGAACGGTGCGCCTTCGGCAGTACCCTGCACTTCGATGAAGCCACCAGCGCTGGTCATGACCACATTCAGGTCGGTTTCGGCTGCGGAGTCTTCCAGGTAGTCCAGATCAAGCACGGCTTCGCCCTGGTACATGCCTACCGACACGGCAGCGATCATGTGCTTGAGCGGGTTGCCGCCCTTGAGGCCGCCGCGCTTCTTGATCACTGCCAAAGCGTCGCACAAGGCAACCATGGCGCCGGTGATGGACGCGGTACGGGTACCGCCATCGGCCTGGATCACGTCGCAATCGACGTACAGGGTGATGTCACCGAGCTTGCTCATGTCCAGCGCGGCGCGCAGCGAACGGCCGATCAGGCGCTGGATTTCCAGGGTGCGGCCACCCTGCTTGCCACGGCTGGCCTCACGCTGGTTACGTTCGCCGGTGGAGCGCGGCAGCATGCCATACTCGGCGGTCAGCCAGCCTTGGCCCTGGCCTTTGAGGAAGCGCGGTACACCGTTTTCAACGCTGACCGTGCAGATGACTTTGGTGTCACCGAACTCGACCAGTACCGACCCTTCGGCGTGCTTGGTGTAGTTGCGGGTGATGCGGATCGAGCGGAGCTGATCGGCAACGCGACCACTTGGACGTTTCATCTGGGATACCTGTACTGGGACTTTGAATCTGCCGAGCATTATAGAGCCCGCAGCCCGGGGAAGACATGCCTATTGTCGCGCCCGGCACAGCCCGTCGCCTTTTCCTACCGCAGTAGCCACCCGTCGGTAACATAGGCGGATTGGGCGCCACGGCGACACTGCGCTACAATCCTGCGCCTTGCAGCCGAGAGGCTCCCACCGTTCATTCATCTACGCGAGGTACTCCCCATGGTGCACAGCATGACCGCTTTTGCTCGTGTCGAGCGCGCCGGCAGCCAAGGCACCCTGGTCTGGGAGCTGCGTTCGGTCAACCACCGTTACCTGGAGCCGCACCTGCGCCTGCCCGAGGCCCTGCGCGACCTCGAAGGCGGTGTACGTGAAGGCCTGCGCCAGGGCCTGTCACGCGGCAAGGTGGAATGCACCTTGCGCCTCAACGAAGACAGTAATGGCAAACCGCTGAAAGTGGACCATGAGCGCGCCAAGCAACTGGTTGCCGCCGCCGAAGAAGTGGCGGGCCTGATCAAGCAGCCTGCCCCCCTGAACCCGCTGGAAGTGCTGTCATGGCCAGGCGTGCTGGTGGCCGACACCAGCGACCCACAGGCACTGAACGCCGAAGCCATGGCGCTGTTCGACGAAGCGTTGGCCGAACTCAAGGCCGGGCGCCAGCGCGAAGGCCAGGAACTGGCGCGGCTGATCAACGAACGCCTGGACAACATGGCCAGCGAAGTCACGACCCTGCGCGCCCTGGTGCCGCAGATGCTGGCGGCGCAGCGGCAGAAGATTCTCGACCGCTTCGGCGACATGCAAGCCGAGCTGGACCCACAGCGCCTGGAGCAAGAGATGGTACTGCTGGCCCAGAAAAGCGACGTGGCAGAGGAGCTCGACCGCCTCAGCACCCACGTCACCGAAGTGCGCCGCGTGCTCAAGGGTGGCGGCGCCGCTGGCCGGCGCCTGGACTTCCTGATGCAGGAGCTCAACCGCGAGGCCAACACCCTTGGCTCCAAGGCCTTCGACCCACGCAGCACGCAAGCGGCGGTCAACCTGAAGGTACTGATCGAACAGATGCGTGAACAAGTACAGAACATCGAGTAAGGCCACCCCGACCATGAACCACAGCAGCGGCACCCTCTACATCGTTTCGGCCCCCTCGGGTGCCGGCAAGACCAGCCTGGTCACCGCCCTGACCAAAGACGACCAGCAGATTCGCGTCTCGGTCTCGCACACTACCCGCGCCATGCGCCCGGGCGAGCAGCACGGGGTGAACTATCACTTCGTCGTCCACGAGGAGTTCAAGACGCTGATCGCGCAAGGAGACTTTCTGGAGCATGCCGAAGTGTTCGGCAACTTCTACGGTACTTCGCGCAGCGCGCTGCAGCACACCCTGGACCAAGGCTACGACCTGATCCTGGAAATCGACTGGCAAGGTGCCCAGCAGGTGCGCAAGCTGATGCCAGAGGCGCTGTCGGTGTTCATCCTGCCTCCAAGTCAGGAGGCGCTTCGCCACCGCCTGGACGGACGCGGGCAGGACAGCGAAGAGATCATTGCCGGGCGCATGAAGGAAGCGGTCAGCGAGATGGTGCACTACGACGAGTATGACTACGTGATCATCAATGATGATTTCGACGCGGCGCTGGCAGACTTGAAAGCGGTGTTCCGCTCGAATCGGCTGCTGTTGAAGAAGCAGCAGCAGCGTCATGCGGCGCTGCTGAAGCAAATGATCGGCTAAAGATCGATGGGGGCTGCATTGCAGCCCTTCGCGGGCACGCCCGCTCCCACGGGTTAATCACTGCCTTGAGGCTTGTGCCGCACCTTTGGGAGCAACTGTCTTGCTCAATTTCTAAAAGCTGGCGCGATCCGAGTGGGAGCGGCCTTGTGTCGCGAAAGGGCCGCGAANATCCCGGGGCTGCTGTGCAGCCTTTTCGCGACACAAGGCCGCTCCCGCAAGGACTGCGCCAGGCTTTAGATGTGGACGGCGACTTTTAGGGCTTCCAGCGCCGGTTCGACCTTGATGCCCAGCACTGCCGCCAGTCCATTACCCGTGCCAGGTCCTGCTGCCCCACCATGACCATCTGCAGTTCATACCTGTAGGACACAACGTCGATCCTAGGGTTGATGGGTGGGTTTGCGGTGATGATGTTTCTCGATACCGCGCTGGGCTGAGGCTGAGCACCGGCCTGTGGGAGCGGGCGTGCCCGCGAAGGGCCGCAGAGCGGCCCCATTGGTTTATTCCTGCAGTGGCAAGGTAGCCTGCTGACGCAGGGTAGCCCCGAGGAAGTACGCCGGCGCACGCATGCGCGACAGCATCATCAGGCCGATACCAAGCACCGAGATGATCGCGGCAATCACGAACACCAGCCCCAGACCGCCCACATGCGAGCCGCTGCCAAAGTCCGGCGACGCACTGTCGATGGCGGTACGCACGAAGATCACCGACAAGATCACCCCACCCACCAGCGGGCACAGGCCGCGCATGATGAAGTGGCGCAGGCTGTCGAACAGGCTGCCGCGGAAATACCAGACGCAGGCAAACGCGGTCAGCGAATAGTAGAAGCAGATCATCATGCCCAATGCCGTGATGGTATCTGCCAGCACGTTCTCGCTCAGCGTACGCATGGTCACGTAGAACAGGCCTGCGGCCAGGCCGGCGCAGATGGTGGCATAGCGCGGCGTTTGCGAGCGCGGGCAGACGCTGGCGAACTTCTGCGGCACCGCGCCGTAATAACCCATGGCCAACAGGGTGCGCGCCGGCGCCACGAAGGTGGACTGCAGCGACGCCGCCGTACTGGCCAGCACAGCGATGGACATCAGGATCGCCAGCGGCCCCATGACCGGGCCGGCCAGGTGGGCAAAGACGTTCTCCTGGATGCGCGGGTTGTTCAGGCCCAGACCCGTTTCACTGATACCGGCAAACTGCAGGGTCGCGATGGCGGTGAACAGGTACAGGCCGAGAATCAACATCACGGTCCAGGTAGCGGCCTTGCCCGGCACCTCTTCGCTACCCACCGATTCTTCACTGACGGTCAAGCAAGTGTCCCAGCCCCAGAAGATGAAGATCGACAGTGACAGGCCAGCGGCAAAGGCCGAGAACGACTCGACACCGAACGGGTTGAACCAGGCGAAATCGAACGCCAGCGGTGGCGGCGCGGTGGTGCCGCCGAAAGCGGCGAAAGCAAAGCCGATCAACACCAGCAACTGCAGGGCCACCAAGCCGTACTGCACAGTCATTGTGGTGGCGATACCCCGACAGCAGATCCACACTGCCAAACCAATGAACACGCAACAGGTAACGATGTTGATCAACAGGTTGTCGGCCAACGCTGCCAGCTCATGCTTGCCGGTGATCTGGCCAAGGAACAGGTAGAAGAAGTCCACCGCCACACCTGCCAGGTTCGACAGCACGATCGTGGTGGCAACCACCAGTCCCCAGCCGCCGATCCAGCCGATCATCGGGCCGAATGCACGCGCCGACCAGGTAAACGAAGTCCCGCTGTCCGGCTCCGCCGAGTTCAGCTCGCGATAGCCCAGGGCAACCAGCAGCATCGGCAGGAAGCCCACGATGAACACGGCCGGCAGGTGGGCGCCCACCTCACGCACGGTCGGGCCAAGGGCCCCGGTCAGGGTATAGACCGGGGCGATGGTGGAAATGCCCAGCACCACGCTGGCCAGCAGGCCCAAGCGGCCCTTGGCCAGGCCTTTGCTGCGCTGAGTGTTGCCCGCGTCGGCCGCCACATCGGGTGGGCGGCCGGCTTCTGTGTAATTGCTCATGAGTATTTGCCGTAAATTTTGGAATTGTTTTAACAAGCCTTGGGTACAAGGCTCGCTTTCACTCATTGAAAGCTTGCTATCGGGGACGAGTCATCCGAGACCTTCGGCTGACGCCAGAATCATTCCTGCCGTGAGCCCTCCCGTGCTGCGTAGGCATTGCAGGCCTCGCGAAACGCCTGAAACAGACGCAGCGAAACCGGGTTTTCGTTGAAGCGCCACTCCGGGTGCCACTGCACCCCGAGCACAAAGCCCGGTGCCGCAGGCATGGACACCGCCTCGATCAGGCCATCCGGGGCCCGTGCCTCGACGCGCAGGCCTGGGGCCAGACGGTCGATGCCCTGGCTGTGCAGCGAATTGACCTCGAACTGCGCCGCCAGGCCCAGGCGCTCGAACAACCCGCCAGGCTCGATACTGACCGAGTGACGAGGGCTGTATTGCACCTCCAGGGGGGCATCCTCGGGTTCGCGGTGGTCAAGGTAGCCTGGCAGCTCCTGCACACGCTGGTGCAGGCTGCCGCCAAGGGCCACGTTCAGCTCCTGGTAGCCTCGGCAGATGCAGAATACGGGCACACCGACGGCAATGGCTGCCTGCAGCAGCGGCAGGGTCAGGCGATCACGCGCCAGATCATGCCGGGTACCCGCCACACTGGGGGCGCCATTGTAATGATGCGGCTCGATATTTGAAGGCGAGCCGGTAAAAACAATGCCGTGCAAGCGGGCCAGCAGCGCTTGCGTGTCGCTGCCGCCATCACGGGCCGGCAAGATCAGTGGCAAGCCGGCAAAGCCGGCGGCCTCGACATACTTGTCGCCGACCGTGTGCGAGGAGTTTTTCCCTACCTGCTGACGGCAGGCGCTGACACCGATCAAAGGGACCGCATTTGCGCTCATGGGCTTACACCGTGTGCAGGTACCAGTTGTACTCGAGGTCGGAAATCGACACTTCGAACTCGGCCAGTTCGCTTTCCTTGCAGGCCACGAAGATATCGATGTAGTCCGGGCTGATGTATTGGTTGAGGACTTCGCTGTCATCCAGCGCGCGCAGGGCATCGCGCAGGTTGTTCGGCAGGCTTTGCTCCAGCTGCTCGTAGGAGTTGCCTTCGATCGGCGCCTCGGGCTCGACCTTGTTGGTCAGGCCATGGTGAACGCCGGCAAGGATCGCCGCGAGCATCAGGTACGGGTTGGCATCGGCGCCGGCTACACGGTGCTCAAGGCGCACATTGTCGCTGCTGTCGGTGGGCACGCGTACGGCCACGGTGCGGTTGTCCAAGCCCCAGCTCGGCGCATTGGGCACGTAGAACTGCGCACCGAAGCGGCGGTAGGAGTTGATGTTGGGGCACAGGAAGGCCATCGACGCCGGCATGGTTTCCAGCACGCCACCAATGGCGTGGCGCAGCGTATCGCTTTGCAGCGGATCGTCACTGGCGAAGATGTTCTTGCCGGTTTTCTTGTCCAGCAATGAAATGTGCACATGCAGGCCGTTGCCTGCCTGGCCCGGGTAGGGCTTGGCCATGAAGGTGGTGTCCATTTCATGGTCGTAGGCGACGTTCTTGATCAGGCGCTTGAGCAGGATCGCATAGTCGCAGGCCTTCAGCGGATCCGCCACGTGGTGCAAGTTGACCTCGAACTGCGCTGGGGCGCTTTCCTTGACGATGGCGTCGGCAGGCAGGCCCTGTTCCTTGGCTGCTTCGAGCATGTCCTGCAAGCAGTCGGCGTACTCGTCGAGGTCGTCGATCAGGTACACCTGGGTCGACTGCGGGCGCTTGCCGGAGATCGGCGAGCGCGGCGGCTGCGGGCGGCCGTTGAGGTTGTCCTGGTCGATCAGGTAGAACTCCAGCTCGAACGCGGCGCAAATATCCAGGCCCAGGTCGTCGAACTTGCTCACCACCTGGCGCAGCACTTCACGCGGGTCGGCGAAGAACGGCTGGCCATCCAGCTCGTGCATGGTCATCAGCAGCTGGGCGGTGGGGCGCTTCTGCCACGGCTCGTCCGACAGCGTGCCGGGGATCGGGAAGCAGATACGGTCGGCGTCGCCGATGTCCAGGCCAAGGCCGGTGCTTTCGACAGTGGAACCGTTGATATCAAGGGCGAACAGCGATGCGGGCAGGTTGATGCCCTTCTCGTACACCTTGTGCAGGCTGGCCCGCTCGATGCGCTTGCCACGTACCACGCCATTCATGTCGGAGATCAGCAGGTCTACGTACTGCGTGTCCGGATGGGCCTGGAGGAAGTCATTCATCTCGCTGGAAGAACTGGCGCACGGGGTTACCGACGTCATGGTGTACATCCTTTGATGTGCTGCGGCGATGTGGGGATACGGCTGGCGCCTCACGGGCGACGATGGTTGCAGCTGTTGTTCTTTTCACTTTCCCATCGTGGGGACTGGTTACCCGACCGGGCGCATTGATTCCGGGGGGCCGTTTCACTATAAAATGGCCCAGACGCAACAGACATTGGCAATTTGGCAAGCAGAGCGTGCATCAATGCAATATCAGATAACCCACGCAGACCTCTCTCTGGTCCTGGCACTGGAACGTGGCCGCTCGCTGGCCAAAGCCGCCGAACTGCTCAAAGTCGACGTTTCGACCGTATTCCGCTCGATCCGCCGATTGGAGTCAGCGCTGGGCACTGCTTTGTTCGTCAAGAGCCGAAAGGGCTATCTGCCGACTGACACCGCACAGGCCTTGGCCGAGCAGGCCGAACGTGCCGAGCAGGCGCTGGAAGCGGCGCGCATTGCCATGACCAGTGGCGAGCAGGTGGTCAGCGGCACGGTGCGCCTGACCTGCACAGAGGCGGTGATGCACAGCCTGTTGCTGCCGGCGCTGGCCGAGTTCATGTCCAACTACCCGGCTTTGTCGCTGGAGATGGGCACCTCCAATACCTTCGCCAACCTCAGCCGGCGCGACGCCGACATCGCCCTGCGCCTGACCAACACACCTCCGGAGCACCTGGTTGGCCGCAACCTGGGTTCGACCTCCTATGTAGTCTGCGGCCAGCCACAGTGGCGCGAGCGCCTGAGCGAGTCCCCCGCCAGCGTGCCGTGGATCGCACCAGACGACTCGATGCAGGACCACCCTACGGTGGTCTGGCGCAACCAACAACACCCGGGCCTGAGCCCGCGCTACCAGTGCAGCAGCATGTCGACCATCGCCCAGTTGGTAATGGCCGGCCTGGGCGTGGCAGCACTGCCGGACTACATGGTGCATGCGCTGCCTGGGGTGGATGCTCTCAGCGGTCCCCTGCCCGGCTGCGACACTCAGCTGTGGTTGCTGACCCGGCCGGATTGCCGGGCGTTGCGCTCGGTGCAGACCTTGTTCGAAGAGCTGACCCCGCGGTTGCGTGACGCGATGCTCTGAGGTTATCGTCAAGCTCATGCACTGAGGGTGTCTGTTCCGGCCCTTTCGCGGGTAAACCCGCCGCGACAAGCTACGCGGTCCCTGTAGGAGCGGGTTCACCCGCGAAGAAGGCATCGCAGGGTTTGCAGGTACCGCCCGGCAAAACAGCGCTTCCCTATTGGCTGGTGAATTTTTATACTATCGAGTCCGCCTGCCCATTAATGGGCTGCACGCCCACCGCAATTGCTACTGAGGAAGACCATGGCCCGCGTAACTGTTGAAGACTGCCTGGAACACGTGGATAACCGCTTTGAGCTGGTCATGCTCTCGACCAAGCGCGCTCGCCAGCTGGCGACCGGCGGCAAAGAGCCACGCGTTGCGTGGGAAAACGACAAGCCAACCGTTGTTGCCCTGCGTGAAATTGCCGAAGGCATCGTCACCAACGAGTTCATCGCCGCTGAAGAGATCGTCACCGAGGATCCGGTGTTCGCCGCGTTCGAGGACGAGAACAACGAGGCTGTCTGATTGATGCCAGGTCGACGTCGTACGGCGCAAGGCCCTCTTCCTCGGCAGGAGGTGAACCCATGCCGGGTATAGAAGCCTTGGCCGAACGGCTGTCGACCTATCTTGGCCCCGAACAGGTCAACCTGGTTCGGCGTGCCTATTTCTACGCCGAACAGGCTCACGATGGGCAACGCCGCCGCAGTGGCGAGCCCTACGTGACCCACCCGCTGGCCGTGGCCAGCATCCTCGCCGACATGCACATGGACCATCAGAGCCTGATGGCGGCCATGCTGCACGATGTGATCGAAGACACCGGCATCGCCAAGGAAGCCCTCAGCCAGCAGTTTGGCGAGACCGTGGCCGAACTGGTCGATGGGGTCAGCAAGCTGACCCAGATGAATTTCGAGACCAAGGCCGAGGCACAGGCGGAAAACTTCCAGAAGATGGCCATGGCCATGGCCCGCGATATCCGCGTGATCCTGGTCAAGTTGGCCGACCGCCTGCACAACATGCGCACCCTGGAAGTGCTGTCTGGCGAAAAACGCCGGCGCATCGCCAAGGAAACCCTCGAGATCTACGCCCCCATCGCCAACCGCCTGGGGATGCACACCGTGCGCGTGGAGTTCGAAGACCTTGGCTTCAAGGCCATGCACCCGATGCGCTCGTCGCTGATTCATCGAGCAGTGAAGAGCGCACGCGGCAACCGCAAAGAAATCGTCGCCAAGATCGAGCACTCGCTGGCCAACTGCCTGTCCGCCGACGGCATCGAGGGCGAGGTCAGCGGTCGGCAGAAACACCTCTATGGCATCTACAAGAAGATGCGCGGCAAGCGCCGTGCCTTCAACGAGATCATGGACGTGTATGCCTTCCGCATCATTGTCGACAAGGTTGACACCTGCTACCGCGTGCTCGGCGCCGTGCACAACCTGTACAAGCCGCTGCCCGGACGCTTCAAGGATTACATCGCGATCCCCAAGGCCAATGGCTACCAGTCGTTGCACACGACCCTGTTCGGCATGCACGGCGTGCCCATCGAAATCCAGATCCGCACCCGCGAAATGGAAGAGATGGCCAACAACGGCATCGCCGCGCACTGGCTGTACAAGTCAAACGACGACGAGCAGCCCAAGGGCAGCCACGCGCGTGCCCGCCAGTGGGTCAAGGGTATCCTCGAACTGCAGCAACGTGCCGGCAACTCCCTGGAATTCATCGAGAGCGTGAAGATCGACCTGTTCCCGGACGAGGTCTACGTGTTCACGCCCAAAGGCCGGATCATGGAGTTGCCCAAAGGCTCCACGGCCGTCGACTTCGCCTACGCGGTGCACACCGACGTTGGCAACAGTTGCATCGCGTGCCGCATCAACCGCCGCCTGGCGCCGCTGTCCGAACCGCTGCAAAGCGGCTCGACAGTGGAAATCGTCAGCGCCCCGGGCGCTCGGCCCAACCCGGCCTGGCTCAACTTTGTGGTCTCAGGCAAGGCACGCACGAATATCCGCCACGCGCTCAAGCAACAGCGCCGTTCCGAATCCATCAGCCTGGGCGAGCGCCTGCTGAACAAGGTGCTCACTGGCTTTGACAGCAGCCTGGAGAAAATCCCCCAGGAACGCATCGAGTCTATTCTCGCCGAGTACCGCCTGGAGCTGATAGAAGACCTGCTCGAAGACATCGGCCTGGGCAACCGCATGGCCTACGTGGTCGCGCGCCGCCTGCTGTCGGCCGAAGGGGAACAGTTGCCGGCGCCAGAAGGCCCGCTGGCGATCCGCGGTACCGAAGGCCTGGTGCTGAGCTACGCCAAGTGCTGCACGCCGATCCCGGGTGACCCGATTGTCGGCCACCTGTCGGCCGGCAAAGGCATGGTCGTGCACCTGGAAAACTGCCGCAACATCAGTGAAATCCGCCACAACCCCGAAAAGTGCGTGCAACTCTCCTGGGCCAAGGACATCACTGGCGAGTTCAATGTCGAACTGCGTGTCGAACTGGAACACCAGCGGGGGCTGATCGCCCTGCTGGCCAGCAGCGTCAACGCCGCCGACGGCAACATTGAGAAGATCAGCATGGACGAACGCGACGGCCGTATCAGCGTGGTCCAACTGGTGGTCAGCGTGCACGACCGCGTGCACCTGGCGCGTGTGATCAAGAAGCTGCGTACCCTGACCGGTGTGGTCCGCATCACCCGCATGCGTACGTAGTCCGCCAACCGCAAGGAGTCATCATGAGCAAAACCGTCATCAACAGCGACAAGGCCCCTGCCGCCATCGGCACCTACTCGCAGGCGATCAAGGCCGGCAACACCGTGTACATGTCGGGCCAAATCCCTCTGGACCCGAAGACCATGGAACTGGTCGAAGGCTTCGAAGCCCAG
Organism: Pseudomonas sp. 22515; assembly: GCF_052044625.1. Lineage (NCBI taxonomy): Bacteria > Pseudomonadati > Pseudomonadota > Gammaproteobacteria > Pseudomonadales > Pseudomonadaceae > Pseudomonas > Pseudomonas sp. 22515. The sequence goes on along the minus strand of NZ_JBQENN010000012.1, from coordinate 111,690 downwards.
ACCGTGCAGGTGTTCGAGAACCTCAAGGCCGTGGCTGAAGCTGCTGGCGGTTCGTTCAAGGACATCGTGAAACTGAACATCTTCCTCACAGACCTGAGCCACTTCGCCAAGGTAAATGAGGTGATGGGCCGCTACTTCGAACAGCCCTACCCGGCCCGCGCCGCCATCGGCGTTGCCGCGCTGCCGAAAGGCGCCCAGGTCGAAATGGACGCCATCCTGGTCATCGAATGATGCCCTGGTGACGGGCCCTGCCCGTCACCCTCCTTCCTCTGCAAGGTTACCCCGTCATGCGTCAAGCACTGCCCTTCGCGCTGGCAGCCCTGCTACTGGGCGGCTGCACCAGCCACAAACCCGAAGATTTCAACGGCATCTGGATCAACCAGGAAGCCATCACTGCGGCGGTCAAAGCCGGCAGCCTGCGCCAGGCGCTGAATGAGCACGGCCCAGTGTTCGAGTGGAAGCTCGACGTGGCCAATCAGCAAGCTAGCTATAGCAATGGTTTCGAGGCCGCTGACGGCCAGCTGAGCGCCAATGAAAAGCAATGGCAGGCCCGTTTCCAAGGCGGCCAGACCGAGCAGCTTTCGCTCGATGGCGACGAGCTGCTGGCCGTCGACCAGAACGGCACCAAGCAAACCTTCGTGCGCGCCAAGACACCGGCGGCAGCCAATGCACCACTGGGCAGCAGCTTCGAGAAGGCGCTTTACCAGGCCTACCTGGGTGGTGACTGGAAGATCGTCGACGGCCAAGGCAAAGGTGCCAGTGTACGCTTCAGCGATACCGGCAACGTCACCGGCCTACCGGGGCCGGACCGCTTCGCCCTGTGCCTGGCAGGTGATTGCGCGACCATGGGTGGCAACAATGACAGCCTGTGGCTGGAGCGCAACCAGCGTGGCGCACCGTTCATCATCAAGCGCGATGGTGACAAGCTGGAGATTTTCCAGGCAGTGAACCGTGCCCAGCCGGATGAAATGCCAGAGCTGGCAGCGGGCAAGCGTCAATGGGCGCTGGAGCGCAGCTGAGATGATGCGCGGTTCCTGTAGGAGCGGGGTTACCCGCGAAGAAGACACCGCGGTGGATGGCACGGGCTTCGCCCGTGTTCGCGGGCAAGCCCGCTCCCACAGGGATCGCGCCAGCTTTTAGAAATTGAGCAAGACAGTTGCTCCCACAAGGCATCGCGCCACTTGCCAGCTAGGCTTTTCCTGCCAGGATCGCGGCGTAGCCTTCCTTGTAGCTCGGATACTCAGGCGCCCAGCCGAGCGCCCGCGCCCGGGCATTGCTGCAGCGCTTGCTGCCAGTACGCCGCACCCGCTGCTCATCGGACCATTCGGTAACCCCCATGTACGCCCGTAGCCAGGCCACCACATCGGCCAGCGGCGCCGGGTCGTCATCGACGCCAATGTAGCAGTCGTCCAGAGCCTTGCCATCAGCATCGGCCTGCAGCAGAAACGCCAGCAGGCTGGCGGCATCTTCGGCATGAATGCGATTGCCATACAGCGGTGGCTCCTCGGCAACGCGGTAACCCTGACGCACCTGGCTCAGCAACCACTCACGCCCTGGGCCATAGATACCGGTCAGGCGGACCACGCTCGCCGGGATCCCGCTGGCCAGTGCCAACCGTTCAGCCTCCAGCATCACACGCCCGGAATAGCCCTCAGGCTCGGTGGCAGCGCCCTCCTCTATCCACTCGCCGCCTTTCTGCGCATACACACTGCTGCTTGAGATGAACAGCAGCCGACGCGGGCGCTGGCCACGCTCGGCCAACCAGGCCAACACATGGCGCAAACCATCGACATAGGCTGCTTGGTAACCCGCCTCATCGTGCTGGCTGGCCGCCACGCAGTACACCAGGTAGTCCAGCGGGCCCTGTGGCCAGGACTGCGGTATCGACGGTTCGGCCAAATCTGCGGCAACCGGCTGAACCCCTGCGGGCAGCTGACCAACAGAACGGCGCAGGCCGCTCACCTGCCAGCCTTTAGCCAACATCTGCTTGGCCAGACGCCCACCCACATCACCACAACCCACCACCATCACGGAAAGGTCTGACATCTCTAAACTCCCTAGACCAATTGATCAGCCTGGCCACGCTACACGATGGGCGGCTAGACCATAGGCGAAAAAAGCTACAATATTACTTTTGTTAACAAGAATTACTTGCAATAATGGCCGCCAAATTGTTCTCGGCCTACATCGAGGCCTTGGAGAACGTTCACTTTTTCTTCATCAGGTCCGGCCAGCATGACACGTACTCAACCTTCCGCTTCGCCAACCCCGTCGCGCGCCTGGCGCGCCATCGCCGCGCTGACACTCAGCCTGGTGCTGGCCCCGGTGGCCATGGCCGATGAGCCAACCACCAACAGCGCCACACCTGCCGCTGCTACTGCCCCGGCCGCACCCGCTGCTGCCCCGGTCGATGCGCCGGCGCCTGGTGCCACTGCCACCAACCCGGCAGATACAACGGCCGCAGCAGACCCAAGCGTTCAAGCCCTGGTCGAAGACACCTCGCTGGGCATGGCCCATGACCTGTCCCCATGGGGCATGTACAAGAACGCCGACATCGTGGTGAAGATCGTCATGATCGGCCTGGCCATCGCCTCCATCATCACCTGGACCATCTGGATTGCCAAAGGCTTCGAGCTGATGGGCGCCAAGCGCCGCCTGCGGGGTGAAATCGCCCAGCTGAAGAAGTCCACCACCCTGAAGGAAGCCAGCGAGGTTTCCAACAAGGAAGGCACCCTGGCCCATACCCTGGTCCACGATGCCCTCGAAGAGATGCGCCTTTCGACTAACGCCCGCGAAAAAGAAGGCATCAAGGAGCGCGTCAGCTTCCGTCTGGAGCGCCTGGTGCATGCCAGCGGCCGTACCATGAGCAGCGGCACCGGCGTCCTCGCAACCATCGGCTCCACTGCGCCGTTCGTTGGCCTGTTCGGTACCGTATGGGGCATCATGAACAGCTTCATCGGCATCGCCAAGACCCAGACCACCAACCTGGCCGTCGTTGCCCCAGGTATCGCCGAAGCGCTGCTGGCCACTGCTCTGGGCCTGGTCGCGGCAATCCCGGCCGTGGTCATCTACAACGTCTTCGCCCGCTCCATTGCCGGTTACAAGGCGCAGGTGTCCGATGCCTCCGCCCAGGTACTGCTGCTGGTCAGCCGTGATCTGGACCACCAGGGTAGCGAGCGCGCCGCCCCGCACATGGTGAAAGTGGGGTAAGCCATGGGCCTGCATCTCAACGAAGGTGGCGACGACCTCGCCGAAAACCACGAAATCAACGTTACGCCGTTCATCGACGTGATGCTGGTGCTGCTGATCATCTTCATGGTCGCCGCCCCCTTGGCCACGGTCGACATCAAGGTCGACCTGCCGGCCTCCACCGCCAAACCGGCGCCAAGGCCGGAGAAACCGGTGTTCGTCAGCGTCAAGGCCGACCAGAAGCTGTATGTCGGCGACGATCAGGTTGCTGCACCCGACCAGCTTGGCCCGATGCTCGACGCCAAGACCAAGGGTGACAAGGAAACCACCATCTTCTTCCAGGCTGACAAAGGCGTGGATTACGGCGACCTGATGGAGGTGATGAACAACATGCGCGCGGCCGGCTACCTGAAAGTCGGTCTGGTAGGTCTCGAGACGGCAGCCAAGAAATGATGAAAACGCGCTCTAACATGGCGCGCTACGGTGGCAGCCTGGCGATCGTGCTGGGTGTGCACGTGGTCGCCGTGCTGCTGACGCTCAACTGGTCGGTACCACAGGCCATCGAACTGCCCCCGGCAGCGATGATGGTCGAACTGGCACCGTTGCCGGAGCCTGCGCCACCACCCCCCCCAAAGGCAGCTCCGCAGCCACCGGCACCGGTCGAGGAACCACCGTTGCCGAAGCTGGCAGAAGCGCCCAAGCCCAAGATCGCCATCCCCAAGCCGCCCAAGCCAAAGGCCAAGCCCCAGCCGCCCAAGCCCGAGAAAAAGCCTGAGCCGCCGAAGGAAGCACCACCTACCGAGCAAACGGTGGACGCACCGCCCAGCAACTCGCCACCGCAGAAGTCCGCGGCACCGGCACCGAGCATTGCGTCCAACAGCAACGCCCTGCCAACCTGGCAGAGCGACCTGCTGCGCCACCTTGCCAAGTACAAGCGTTACCCGGAAGACGCGCGCCGTCGTGGCCTGCAAGGCATGAACCGCCTGCGCTTCGTGGTCGACGCCGAAGGCAAGGTCGTGTCGTACTCGATGGCCGGTGGCTCGGGCAGTGCCGCACTGGACCGGGCGACCCTGGAAATGATCCGTCGGGCCGGCACGGTACCCAAGCCGCCGCCCGAGTTGCTGAACAATGGCACGATTGAAGTCGTGGCACCGTTCGTCTACTCACTGGACCGCCGCTAAGACTTTTGTTTCTGTCACAATTCGGCAAGTCTGATAACGTGCGTCTATCGATTGCAGCCGCTATGCTGGGCTCGCAACTTCATGGACGCACGTTATGACCCTCACAGAATTACGCTACATCGTCACACTCGCCCAGGAACAGCACTTCGGCCATGCCGCCGAGCGCTGTCACGTGAGCCAACCCACCCTGTCGGTCGGTGTGAAGAAGCTCGAGGACGAGCTTGGCGTTCTGATCTTCGAGCGCAGCAAAAGCGCAGTACGTCTGACCCCGGTCGGCGAAAACATCGTCGCCCAAGCGCAGAAGGTACTGGAGCAGGCCCAAGGCATTCGCGAGCTGGCCCAGGCCGGCAAAAATCAGCTGACCGCTCCGCTCAAGGTTGGCGCTATCTACACCGTCGGCCCCTACCTGTTCCCGCACCTGATCCCGCAGCTGCACCGCGTAGCGCCGCAAATGCCGCTGTACATCGAAGAAAACTTCACCCACGTACTGCGCGAAAAGCTGCGCAACGGCGAACTGGACGCGGTGATCATCGCCCTGCCGTTCAACGAAGCCGACGTGCTGACGCTACCGCTATACGACGAACCGTTCTGCGCCCTGATGCCTGCCGACCACCCATGGACGGCGAAGAAGACCATCGACACCGCCATGCTCAACGACAAGAGCCTGCTGCTGCTTGGTGAGGGCCACTGCTTCCGTGACCAGGTACTGGAAGCCTGCCCTACCCTGAACAAAGGGGGTGAAGGCTCAAGGCACACCACGGTCGAGTCCAGCTCGCTGGAAACCATCCGTCACATGGTGGCTTCCGGCCTTGGCGTATCGATCCTGCCGCTGTCGGCAGTGCACAGCCATCACTATGCCCCCGGCGTCATCGAAGTGCGCCCGCTGACGGCACCGGCACCGTTCCGCACGGTCGCCATCGCCTGGCGCGCCAGCTTCCCGCGGCCAAAGGCCATCGAGATCCTCGCCGATTCGATCCGCCTGTGCTCGGTCGCCAAAAACCCTGCGGAACAACCGGCCTGAGTCATGAGTGAGTTGTCGAAGGTCCCGGTCACAGTACTGAAAGGCGTGGGCGAGGCGATGGCGGAGAAACTCGCCAAGGTCGGCCTGGAAAACCTGCAGGACGTGTTGTTCCACCTGCCCCTGCGCTACCAGGACCGTACGCGCGTGGTGCCAATCGGCCAACTGCGTCCCGGCCAGGATGCGGTTATCGAGGGTGTGGTCAGTGGTGCCGATGTGACCATGGGCAAGCGCCGCAGCCTGGTGGTGCGCCTGGGCGACGGCAGCGGTGTGCTGACATTGCGCTTCTACCACTTCAGCAACGCGCAGAAGGAGAGCCTGAAGCGGGGCACCCACCTGCGCTGCTACGGAGAAGCCCGCCCCGGCGCTTCGGGCCTGGAAATCTACCATCCGGAGTACCGTGCGCTGAACGGCAACGAGCCACCACCGCCGGTGGAGCAGACCCTGACGCCGATCTACCCGTCCACCGAAGGCCTTACCCAGCAACGCCTGCGCCTGTTGTGCCAGCAGAGCCTTGCGCTGCTTGGCCCGCGTAGCCTGCCCGACTGGCTGCCTGACGAACTTGCCCGGGACTACCAGCTGGCACCCTTGGACGAAGCCATCCGCTACCTGCACAACCCGCCGGCCGACGCTGACCTCGATGAGCTCGCCGAAGGCCAGCACTGGGCTCAACACCGCCTGGCCTTCGAAGAGTTGCTGACCCATCAGCTGTCGCAGCAACGCCTGCGCGAAAGCCTGCGCAGCCTGCGTGCGCCGGTACTGCCCAAGGCCACGCGCCTGCAGGCGCAATACCTGGCTAACCTGGGCTTCCAGCCGACCGGCGCGCAGCAGCGGGTAGCCAACGAAATTGCCTACGACCTTAGCCAACACGAACCGATGATGCGCCTGGTGCAGGGCGACGTGGGTGCCGGCAAGACCGTGGTCGCTGCACTGGCGGCGCTGCAGGCGCTGGAGGCTGGCTACCAGGTGGCATTGATGGCACCCACCGAGATCCTCGCCGAGCAGCACTACATTACCTTCAAGCGCTGGCTGGAACCGCTGGGCATCGAAGTCGCCTGGCTAGCCGGCAAACTCAAGGGCAAGGCCCGGGCCGCCTCCCTGGAGCAGATCGCCAACGGCGCACCCATGGTGGTCGGCACCCACGCGCTGTTCCAGGAAGAGGTAAGGTTCAAGCACCTGGCCCTTGCGATCATCGACGAACAGCACCGGTTCGGCGTGCAGCAGCGCCTGGCCCTGCGCAAGAAGGGTGTGGCCGGCGAACTGTGCCCGCACCAGTTGATCATGACCGCCACACCTATTCCGCGCACGCTGGCCATGAGCGCCTACGCCGACCTGGACACCTCGGTGCTCGACGAATTGCCGCCAGGCCGTACGCCGGTGAACACCGTGCTGGTGGCCGACAGCCGCCGCTTCGAAGTGGTCGAGCGGGTACGCGCCGCCTGCGCCGAGGGGCGCCAGGCCTATTGGGTATGCACGCTGATCGAAGAGTCCGAAGAACTCACCTGCCAGGCCGCCGAAAGCACCTACGAGGAGCTTGGCAGCGCGCTAGGCGAGCTGAGGGTGGGGTTGATCCACGGGCGCATGAAACCGGCGGAAAAAGCCGAGATCATGGCCGAGTTCAAGGCTGGCAACCTGCAGCTTCTGGTCGCGACCACGGTCATCGAGGTGGGCGTGGACGTGCCCAACGCCAGCCTGATGATCATCGAGAACCCTGAGCGCCTGGGCCTTGCACAGTTGCACCAGCTGCGCGGCCGGGTAGGCCGAGGCAGTGCCGTGAGCCATTGCGTGCTGCTGTACCACCCGCCGCTGTCGCAGATCGGCCGCGAGCGCTTGGGGATCATGCGCGAGACCAACGACGGCTTCATCATCGCCGAAAAAGACCTTGAACTGCGTGGCCCGGGCGAGATGCTCGGCACCCGCCAGACCGGTCTACTGCAGTTCAAGGTCGCCGACCTGATGCGCGACGCCGACCTGCTGCCGGCCGTGCGCGACGCGGCCCAAGCCTTGGTATCACGCTGGCCGGAACACGTCAGCCCGCTGCTGGACCGCTGGCTGCGCCACGGCCAACAATATGGCCAAGTGTGACGCCAGTCCCAGAATGGATCCAGATTTGCTCGCAGGCTGGTTATACTTCGCGTTTAAAAGAAACAGTGGATACGGACCATGACTGAAGTTGCCCTGGACACCGCAACCCCACACGCCCCCTCCGTCATCAGGCTGCTGCTCGACAAGCTCGGCGTGCCCTACCGCCAGGTGGTCGAGCACTCGCACCTGCCTGCGGCTTCGCGGGTGCAGGCTGTCCTTCTCGACGACGAGGTCGGCGCCCTCATGGTGCTGTTCCCGCAGAGCCACCTGCTGGACCTCAACCGCCTGGCCGAGCTGACCGGGCGCAAGCTGACCGCGGTGTCGGTGCCGCGCCTGAAGCAGATGCTCGACAAGCACCACCTCAAGGCCCTGCCGGGCATCCCGGCACTGACCAGCTCGCCATGTCAGTACGAAAAGAGCCTGCTCGACGCCGAAACTGTCTTTATCCAGTCAGGCGAAGCCGGCCTGTTGCTGGAAATCGAACGCGCACACTTCAAGCGCATGCTGGCCAAGGCCAGCGCCAGCAGCTTTGGCCAGCAAGTCGAAGCGATCAGCCCCAATCTCGACCGCCCCGATGACGACACCCGGGAAATCACCGATGCGGTCCAGGCCTTCACTGCCCGACGCATTCAGAAACGCCTGGAAGAAACCATCGAAATTCCACCGCTCGCCGACACCGCGCAGAAGATCATCAAGCTGCGGGTAGATCCCAACGCCAGCATCGACGACATCACCGGCGTGGTCGAAACCGACCCGGCGCTGGCGGCGCAGGTGGTGAGCTGGGCTGCATCGCCCTACTATGGATCACCGGGCAAGATCCGCTCGGTGGAAGACGCCATCGTGCGTGTGCTGGGTTTCGACCTGGTGATCAACCTGGCCTTGGGCCTGGCGCTGGGCAAGACCTTGAGCCTGCCCAAAGACCACCCGCAGCAGGCCACGCCCTACTGGCAACAATCGATCTACACCGCCGCGATCATCGAAGGCCTGACCCGCGCCATGCCGCGCGCAGAACGCCCCGAGGCCGGGCTGACTTACCTGGCCGGGCTACTGCACAACTTTGGCTACCTGCTGCTGGCGCACGTGTTCCCACCGCATTTTTCGCTGATTTGCCGCCACCTTGAGGTCAACCCGCATTTGAACCACACCTATGTGGAACAACACTTGCTGGGCATCAGCCGCGAACAGATCGGTGCCTGGCTGATGAAGCTGTGGGACATGCCAGAAGAGCTGTCGACTGCCTTGCGCTTTCAGCACGACCCAGCCTACGACGGCGAATATTTCGCGTTCCCCAACTTGGTGTGCCTGGCCACCCGCCTGCTGCGCTCGCGAGGTATAGGCTCAGGGCCGCAGGAAGAGATTCCTGACGAGCTGTTGGAACGCCTGAGCATTACCCGGGACAAGGCTGAGGATGTGGTGAACAAGGTGCTCGAAGCCGAGAACCTGTTGCGTGAGCTGGCTTCGCAGTTCCACGCACCGCATTAAGCATTAACACATAGTCTGTGGCAGCAACTGTCTTGCTCAATTTCTAAGAGCTGGCGCGATTGGACTGTGGGAGCGGGCTTGCCCGCGAACACCGGCGAAGCCGGTGCCATGCACCGCGTCGCTTGTTTCGCGGGCACGCCCGCTCCCACAGGTAAAGCATGGGCATCCCCGTCGGGTTTCAGCCTTTCTTCTTGGGTTTCAGGTATTTCATCAACCCTTGGAACCACATCACCAGCGCCGGATTGCCCTTGATCTGGATGTGCTTTTCCTGAATCCCCTGCATGAACGCCAGCTGCTTGTTACCCGCCTGCATGGTGGCGAAGCCATAAGCGGCGTCCCTGAAGGCAATGGCGAACGCCGGCTGTGGGTGCGCGCCGCCCTTGCTGCTGATGCGCTCGTTGTTGACGATGAAGTGTCGGGCGACCTTGCCGTCCAGGGTCTGCATCTGGAACACCAGGTCCTTGCCCTTGAGCTGCTGCTGGAATGCGGGGTTATTACGGCTGGCCCTGGCCATCAACAGCCCCATGGCCCAGAGAAGAAAGCGGAACTTCATCAACGCGCCTCGAATGAAAAGTGACTAAGGCGCGCAGTTTATCCTTTTCCAGAACTATTTATGCAAATTCGAAACATTTTGCCTGCAGAAAGCACAACGGGCGCCTTGAGGCGCCCGCTTGGCCGACACTGGGGTTGTCAGGGAGCGATCACTTGCCTTTCTTGGCTGGCTTGGCGGGGGCGTTAACGCTGTCGCGCAGGTTCTTGCCAGGCTTGAAGGCCACGGTATTGCTGGCCTTGATCTTGACCGGTTCCCCAGTTTGCGGGTTCTTGCCGGTACGCGCGCCGCGATGACGTTTTTCGAAGGTGCCGAAACCGACCAGGGTCACGGTGTCCTTGTCCAGGGCACCGGTGATGCTGTCGAGAATCGCGTTCAAAACCTGATTGGCCTTTTCCTTGGTCAGATCAGCCTTATCGGCGATGACGGCGGCGAGTTCTGGTTTGCGCATAGTGAAGCCTCTTTGACGGAATTCTTGTTGTTATGCCGTGCTGCCTCTGGGAGCAGCGCTCAAGGCACCGCAGGCTCTAATCTGCGGCAGACGGGAGTGAGAATGGCACGAGCTCAGGGGCCGCGCCAGTATCTGGGCGGCCATTGTGCAGGCAACAACAGGATAAATCCGACAGAACAGCCGCTATTTACGCCATAACCGCTGGTAACTGACGATTCAGCGCCAGCTTATCCATCACCGCCGCTCCGGTCAGGGCGTAGCCCAGCAACTTGCCGTCGGCATCAAGGCAAAGCACCTTGAGGTCACTGCCCTGCCCCTCTACCTGCCAGGTGCCTTCGCAACCCTGTGGCGCTGGCGAGACGACCAGCGGACAGGCCGGGGTTTTCACGGTGATAGGCATCGGCCCGTAGGAAACTACCGTCGGCTTGCCGGCCAGGGTTTGCGCCAACGCCCGGGCACAGCTCATCAGCGGCATCACGTACAGCAGGTTGATGCCATCGACTTCGGCACAGTCGCCAAGGGCGAAGATGTTGGCGTGTGATGTACGTAGCTCGCGGTCTACGCTTACACCTCGATTGGTCTGCAGCCCAGCTGCGGCAGCCAGGTCGGTACGTGGGCGCAGGCCGATGGCCGAAACCACCAGGTCGCAGGCAATCACGCTGCCATCCGACAGGTGCGCCTCCAGGCCTTGGGTCACCTGCTGCAGGCGGGTCAGCACCGGCCCCAAGTGAAAGCGTACTCCCAGCCCCTCCAGCCCACCCTGTACAGCCGCCGCGGCGGCCGGGTGCAGCAGGGTCGGCATGACCTGTTCACACGGCGCCACAACGTCGACCTTGAAACCACCCAGGCTCATGTCGTTTGCGAATTCGCAGCCGATCAGGCCGGCGCCGAGGATCAGGACACGCTGCTTGCCCGCGGCGGCAGCACGGAAGCGCGCGTAGTCCTCCAGATCGTTGATCGGGAATACCAGATGGCCGCCATCACCCTCGATCGGCACCTGCACGGTCTGCGCCCCCCAGGCCAGCACCAGATCGCGGTATTCCACGGCTTCTTCGCCGATCCACAGCCGCTTGTGGCCCGGGTCGATGCCGCTGATGCGGGTATGGGTGCGGACCTCGGCGTTCAATTGCTCGGCCATGGCACCCGCCTCAGCCATGCACAGGCCGTCGGCGTCCTTCTGCTTGGCAAAGCCCATGGAAAGCATCGGCTTGGAGTACGAACGACCATCGTCGGCGGTGATCAGCAACAGCGGCGTCTGCGTATCGAGCTTGCGAAATTCACGGGCCAGGTTGTAGCCCGCAAGGCCGGTACCGATGATTACCACAGGGGACGTCATGTCGTGCTTTCCTCGATTAACCGATGGAGATCATTTCAAAGTCGCTTTTGCCGACGCCACAGTCGGGGCACAGCCAGTCCTCAGGCACATCCTCCCAACGGGTGCCGGGGGCGATGCCGTCGTCGGGCCAGCCTTCGGCTTCGTCGTAGATCAGGCCACAGACAATACATTGCCACTTTTTCATCAGGTCTATTTCCTCGGTTCGGGCTGGGGCTTGTGTTGCGGCTGATGGCCTCTTGGCGGGCAAGCCCGCGCCTACAGTGACCGCGCAGGCCGGGCGGGCTTGCCCGCGAATGGGGCCAGCGCGCAATGCGTGGGGGCTTTGTAGCGGCCCTGCCGGCAGTATGCAAGCAGTTGGGGCAATCATGCTAAGCTCGCCGCCTCTCTGGCTGTAACAAAGCATACCGACGTGTCGTACGAATCCCCGCAAGCAGCCGCTGTCGCGTGGCTGCCGTATTCACAGCTGGCGACCGACATCGACCAGCCTACCCTTGACTGGCTGTTCGACGAGGGCTCGCTGACCCGCCGCCTGACCCGTCTGTCCATCGATCACTTTTCCGTCACCCCGCTGTTCGAGGGCTGGCAGCCGCTGCGCGATGACGAATGCCAAGCGCTGGGCATCGCTGCTGGCGCCGAAGGCTGGGTGCGCGAAGTGTACCTGCGCGGCCATGGCCAACCTTGGGTATTCGCCCGCAGCGTGGCCAGCCGCAGCGCCCTGGAACGTGGCGGTCTGGACCTGGAATCCTTGGGCAGCCGCTCGCTGGGCGAGCTGCTGTTCTGCGACCAGGCGTTCATCCGTCATCCACTCGAAGTGTGCACTTATCCACAGGCCTGGCTGCCGTCCGAAGCTGCACATGCGGCGCTGTGGGGCCGCCGCTCGCGCTTCGAGCGCAACGGCCTGGACCTGCTGGTGGCAGAAGTGTTTCTGCCGGCATTGTGGCAAGCGGCCAAGGAGGAAAACCGCTGATGTACCTGCAACTGCTCAAGTCGCTCAACCGCCTGCATCCACGGGCCTGGGACTTCGTCCAGCTCAGCCGCATGGACCGGCCGATAGGCATCTACCTGCTGTTGTGGCCGACCCTGTCGGCAGTGTGGATTGCCGGCAATGGGTCACCCACCCTGGCCAATGTGCTCATCTTCGGCCTTGGTGTGGTGCTGATGCGCGCCGCCGGCTGCTGCATCAACGACTTTGCCGACCGCAAGGTTGACGGCCATGTCAAGCGGACCGCCGACCGCCCCCTGGCCAGTGGCCGGGTGCGGCCACGCGAGGCGCTGACACTGTTCGCGATTCTGGTCGGGGTGAGTTTCCTGCTGGTGCTGTGCACCAACAGCCGCACCGTCTGGCTGTCGTTCGGGGCGGTGGCCTTGGCGTTCTGCTACCCGTTCATGAAGCGCTACACCTACTACCCGCAGGTGGTGCTGGGGGCGGCGTATTCGTGGGGCATTCCCATGGCTTTCACAGCCGCTGGCGGTGAATTGCCGGCCGGCGCCTGGCTGCTGTATATCGCCAACCTGCTGTGGACGGTGGGTTATGACACCTATTACGCCATGGTCGACCGCGATGACGACCTGAAAATTGGTGTGAAATCCACTGCGATCCTGTTCGGCGACGCTGATCGCAGCATCATCCTGACCCTGCAGTTGCTGTCGCTGGGCTGCCTGTTGCTGGCCGGTAGTCGCTTCGACCTGGGTGGCTGGTTCCACCTTGGGTTGCTGGGTGCGGCGGCGTGCTTTGCCTGGGAATACTGGTCAACGCGCAAGCTGGACCGGGAATCGTGCTTCAAGGCATTTCTGCACAACCACTGGGCGGGGATGCTGGTGTTTATCGGAGTTGTACTGGATTACGCGTTGCGCTGAGTAGTTTGGGGCTGCTGCGCAGCCCATCGCGATACAAGGCCCCACACATTGCTCGGCGTACGTCGAACCATGTGGGAGCGGCCTTGTGTCGCGATGGGCCGCACAGCGGCCCCGGCTATCTCAAGGCTTGGCAACGTGCCAGACGTCTTTCATGCCGTCACCGGTCATGTCACCGGCCTTCTTGTCCTTGATGAACGTATACAGCGGCTTGCCGTCGTAAGCCCACTGCATCGAACCGTCGTCACGCTCTACATGGGTCCATTTATCCTTCGGTGCTTCGTCTTCTTTCTTGACCATCAACGGTGGCCAGTTCTTGGCGCACTCGCCATTGCACATCGACTTGCCACCCGCATCCTTGTCAAAGGTGTACAGGGTCATGCCGGCCTCATCGACCCACTTGCCATCCTTCTCCATGGCATGGTGGGCCAACGCCACCCCCGGGAGCGCCAACACAGTGAAAAGGGCCATCCAGCTCAGCGTATGTCGTGTCATTGGATTCACCATTGTTTCGGGGGGAAATGAGTTCGGGTTGCCATTAAAGCGGCCCTCTGTAGCCTAGTTCAGTCACGGAATGTCGCCAGAACGGCCAACACCCTGTCACACAGCTGCAATAATTCCGTTATCTAATGCGGGCCAAGACACCGAATCCAGGAGAGGTTTTGAGCATGGTAGGCAGGAACATTCTGATCGTCGACGACGAAGCGCCCATTCGCGAGATGATCGCCGTTGCCCTGGAAATGGCCGGCTATGACTGCCTGGAAGCGGAAAACTCCCAACAGGCACACGCGATCATCGTCGACCGCAAACCGGACCTGATCCTGCTCGACTGGATGCTGCCGGGCACCTCCGGCATCGAGCTGGCCCGCCGCCTGAAGCGCGACGAGCTGACCGGTGATATTCCGATCATCATGCTCACCGCCAAGGGTGAAGAGGACAACAAGATCCAGGGCCTGGAAGTGGGCGCCGACGACTACATCACCAAGCCGTTCTCGCCGCGTGAACTGGTAGCGCGACTGAAAGCCGTGCTGCGCCGCACGGGTCCGAGCGACAGCGAGGCGCCGATCGAGGTCGGCGGCCTGCTGCTCGACCCGATCAGCCACCGTGTGACCATCGACGGCAAGCCGGCCGAGATGGGCCCTACCGAATACCGCCTGCTGCAGTTTTTCATGACCCACCAGGAGCGCGCCTACACCCGAGGCCAATTGCTGGACCAGGTGTGGGGCGGCAACGTCTACGTCGAGGAACGTACCGTCGACGTGCACATCCGTCGCCTGCGCAAGGCGCTGGGTGAAGCTTACGAGAATCTGGTACAAACCGTCCGGGGCACTGGCTACCGCTTCTCGACCAAGAGCTGATCGAGCTCTGGAGCGCCAAGCTGCACATCGTTGTACAAGGATCGTCAATTGAACCAGAACTGGCATGCAACCCTGATTCGCCATCTGCTGTTGCTGATTACCGTCTGCCTGATCGGCGGGCTGGTCAGCGGCTACTATGGCTGGAGCCTGGCCATTGGCCTGGCGCTCTATCTGGGCTGGACCCTCAAGCAACTGCTGCGCTTGCACGACTGGCTGCGCAATCACCAACCCGACGAAGCACCGCCCGATGGCTACGGCCTGTGGGGCGAGGTATTCGATAGCATCTACCACCTGCAACGCCGCGACCAGCGCGTACGGGGCCGCCTGCAGGCAGTGATCGACCGGGTGCAGGAGTCCACTGCTGCGCTGCGTGACGCGGTGATCATGCTCGACAGCGACGGCAACCTGGAATGGTGGAACCGCGCCGCCGAGACCCTCCTGGGCTTCAAGACCCCACAGGACGGCGGCCAGCAAGTGACCAATCTGGTGCGCCATCCGCTCTTCAAAGAGTACTTCGAGGCAGAAAACTACCTCGAACCGCTGGAAATCCCGTCGCCAATCAATGACCGCATGCGTGTGCAGTTGCACATCACCCGCTACGGCAACAATGAACACCTGATGCTGGTGCGCGATGTCACCCGTATTCACCAGCTGGAACAGATGCGCAAGGACTTCGTCGCCAACGTGTCTCACGAGCTGCGCACGCCGCTGACGGTAATCACCGGCTACCTGGAAACCCTGCTGGACAACGTCGAGGACGTGAACCCGCGGTGGAGCCGCGCCCTGCAGCAAATGAGCCAGCAAGGCTCGCGCATGCAAACCCTGCTCAACGATTTGTTGCTACTGGCCAAACTGGAAGCCACCGATTACCCATCGGACAACCAGCCGGTGGCGGTCGATGCCCTGCTCGCCGCCATCAAGAACGACGCCCAGGCCCTGTCCGGGCCGCGCAACCAGCGCATCAGCCTGGAAGCTGCGCCTGGCGTCAAGCTGAAGGGCAGCGAGTCGGAATTGCGCAGTGCCTTTTCCAATCTGGTGTTCAATGCAGTCAAGTACACCCAGGACGAAGGCAGCATCCGCATCCGCTGGTGGGCCGATGCCCAGGGCGCACACCTGTCGGTGCAGGACTCGGGGGTGGGCATCGATGCCAAGCACTTGCCACGCCTGACCGAGCGCTTCTACCGGGTAGACTCCAGCCGTGCATCGAATACCGGCGGTACCGGGCTGGGGCTCGCAATCGTCAAGCATGTGCTGATGCGCCACCGGGGCAAGCTGGAAATCAGCAGTGTACCGGGGCATGGCAGCACCTTTACCTGTCACTTTGCGCCAGCACAATTGGCCAACGAAAAGGCTTGAGATTGAGGCTGCTGCGCGGGCCTTCGCGGGCATGCCTGCTCCCACAGGGACTGCAATGAGTCCGCTGCCCTTTGCTTTTACGGCCCCAGCCGCTACATTGGATCCCCTGTGCCAGCAAAAGCTGGCACTTTTTTTCTCTCTATCTCAAAGACGGACCCCGTAAAAACTCCATCATGGACCCTTCCTCTGGCATTAGCCTCACCTCGTTATTCGCCGACTTCGGCATGATCATCTTTGCCTTCCTGCTGGTGCTGCTCAACGGCTTCTTCGTTGCCGCGGAGTTCGCCATGGTCAAGCTGCGCGCTACACGCGTAGAGGCCATCGCCGAAAAGCACGGCTGGCGTGGCAACATCCTGCGCAAGGTTCACAACCAGCTCGACGCCTACCTGTCGGCCTGCCAATTGGGCATCACCCTCGCCTCGCTGGGCCTGGGCTGGGTGGGTGAGCCCGCCTTCGCCCACCTGCTGGAACCATTGCTGGCCTATTTCGGCGTGGACAGCGCCGAGCTGGTCAAGGCGATCTCGTTCTTCGTCGCCTTCTTCGTCATCTCGTACCTGCACATCGTGGTCGGCGAGCTGGCCCCCAAGTCCTGGGCTATCCGCAAGCCAGAGCTGCTGTCGCTGTGGACCGCCGTGCCGCTTTACCTGTTCTACTGGGCGATGTACCCGGCCATTTACCTGCTCAATGCCAGCGCCAACACCATCCTGCGCATTGCCGGCCAGGGCGAGCCTGGCCCGCACCACGAGCACCACTACAGCCGCGAAGAACTTAAGCTGATCCTGCACTCCAGCCGTGGCCAGGACCCAAGCGACCAAGGCATGCGCGTGCTGGCCTCGGCCGTGGAAATGGGCGAGCTGGAAGTGGTCGACTGGGCCAACTCGCGTGAGGACATGATCAGCATCGACGCCCATGCGCCTCTGAAGCAAATCCTGGCCCTGGTGCGCCGCCACAAGTTCAGCCGCTACCCGGTGTACGACGCCGAGCGCGAAGAATTCACCGGCCTGCTGCACATCAAGGACCTGCTGCTGGAGCTGGCTGAGCTGGAGCACTTGCCGGAGACCATCGACCTGGAGGACCTTGCCCGGCCACTCGAACGCGTGTCGCGGCACATGCCGTTGGCCCAGTTGCTGGAGCAGTTCCGTAAGGGCGGCGCGCACTTCGTGCTGGTAGAGGAAGCCGATGGCAAGGTGATCGGCTACCTGACCATGGAAGACGTGCTGGAAGTGCTGGTGGGCGACATCCAGGACGAGCACCGCAAGACCGAGCGTGGCATTCTCGCCTACCAGCCGGGCAAGCTGCTGGTGCGCGGCGACACCCCACTGTTCAAGGTCGAACGCCTGCTGGGTATCGACCTTGACCATATCGAGGCGGAAACCCTGGCCGGGTTGATCTACGAGACGCTCAAGCGCGTGCCTGAAGAAGAGGAAGTGCTGGAAGTCGAAGGGCTGCGCATCATCATCAAGAAGATGAAAGGGCCCAAGATCGTACTGGCCAAGGTGCTGAAGCTGGATTGATGGCCAAGGGGCTGCTGCGCAGCCCATCGCGACGCAAGGCCGCTCCCACAGCTACAGCACCTGCCTCTGGCTATGTGGGGCCTTGTGTCGCGAAAGGCCTGCGAAGCAGGCCCGGCAATCTCAAGGGTTGCCGGCAGTGAAATCCGGCATCCCGCTGATCGGCCTGTCGAAGCGGTATGGTATCGACTCCAGCGCCAACCCCACATTGCGCTGCACCACAAAATGCAGGTGCGGCCCAGTGCTGTTGCCGGTATTGCCCGACTTGGCCAGCATCTGGCCCTGCCGTACCCGTTGCCCCTCCGCCACCACCACCGAACCACGCATCAGGTGAAGGTAGACGCCCATGGTGCCATCCGGGTGCAAAATCCTGACAAAGTTACCCGAGGGGTTGGGGCCGCGCCCGCTCTGGCTGTTCTGCGTCTTCACCACCACCCCTTCCCGCGCCGCGATGATGGGTGTGCCTTCGGGCATGGCGATATCCATGGCGTAGCGCCCTCGGGGCCCAAAATGACTGACACGGCCATTGGGGCCCTGAGTGACGCGGAACGGCCCGCCAATCCACGGGAACGCATAGCGGAAGCCTAGCGGCCGTTTGCCCGGATCACCCATGGCCTGCAGCAGGGTCGAACGGTAGTTCAGCAACAGCCCGGGCCGCCCCCTGAGCACACTGAGCATCTGCGTGGTGCGCGGCGGCAGCAGCCGGCGCACGATACGCGGGGCATCACCGCCTTGTGCGTTGACCAGGTTGTCCAGCCGCAACTCTACCTCTACCGGCACATGCAGCTCGTTTCGTGCCGAAAAGCTCACGCCACCGTCGAAGGTTTTCGCGTTCAGCAGTACCTGGCCTTCGAGCGTTTCGACCATGGGCTCGAGCAACACCAAGGGCTTGGCGCCGGGGCCAGGGCGGTCGGAATAGGAGACGACACCGGAATCGTCAGTGATCTTGTAGAGCGTCACGCCCTGGCTCGACGCCGAGGCCATGAGCAATGCACAGAACAGCAGCAGGCGCGCGGGCATGATAGTGGCTTTTTGACAGTTATGATCTGTCGAAGCCTAGCAGCGGGTTTTACGGTAGGTATTGCAGTTGGTCGGATGGGGCAACTCGGGCTTGGGCAGGAGCACCCGTGTGCTGCTCCTGCCCAAAGCATGACGCGGGGCCGGGGTCAGGCACCGGGGGTGAAGTGCTTCTGCGCAGTGCCGCGGGCAATCAACCGAGACAGGTAGTCGAGCTTCTGGGCATCCTGGTCGACAAACTTGAACGTCAACTGCAACCAGTCGCTGTCAGGTTTTGGCTCCAGCGCCGCCACCGCATGCAGGTAGCCGTTCAGGCGAGCAACTTCGGCACTTTCGCCCTGCTCCAGGTCCAGCACCGCACCTTCCAGCACCTGTGGCAGCACTTCGCTGCGGCGTACCACCAGCAGTGCCTCTTTCAGGCTCAACGCCTTGATCACGCATGGCTGCATGCCACTGGCCAGGCGCAGCTGGCCCTGGCCACGGCCGCTCGGCGCGGGGGCAGCAGGTGCGGGTGCGGCGACCAAAGGCTTGGCCGGTGCCGGCGCCGCCACCTTGACCGCTTCGGGCTTGCCCGCCGTCAGCGCGTTCAACGAATCGTTGGCAAACGCCGGGTTGGCTCGCGCCGGGCCGATGGCCATCAGGCTGTCGAGCTTACCGATCTTGGTCAGGGCTTTTTTTACCTTGGTCAGCAGTTGCTCGTTGGTGAACGGCTTGCCTACAAAATCGGAAACGCCCGCCTGGATCGCCTGAATGACGTTTTCCTTGTCGCCACGGCTGGTCACCATGATGAACTGCAGGTTCTTCAGTGCAGGCTGCTGACGGCACCAGGTCAGCAGTTCCAGGCCTGACATTTCCGGCATTTCCCAGTCGCAGAGGACCAGATCGAACGCTTCCTTGCCGAGCATGGCCATGGCCTTGCGACCGTTGATCGCGTCGTCGATGGCCATACCCGGGAAGGCATTACGCAGACACTTGCGGACCAGATCACGGATAAACGGGGCGTCATCCACGACCAGCACATTCACTTTACTCATCGATACTCCTTATGAATCCCGACTAGCCTACTGCCAAATGATGGCCATTTGCTACAACCTGGTCACGCCGGGACTTCTTCACATCGTTCGCGGGTGCCTGCCGGCTCTCGACCGCAAACGAAAACGCCCGGCCAAGGCCGGGCGTCGATGCTCGGGAGCAACCTTACTTATCGTCAGATTCACCCGGAACATTAGCCTTTTCGCCGTTGGCGACAGCAGTGCCCTGCACTTCTGCCGTCATGCGCTTGAGGCCCATGTGGCGCACGTCGGTACCGCGCACCAGGTAGATCACCAGTTCGGAGATGTTGCGCGCATGGTCGCCAATACGCTCCAGCGAGCGCAGCACCCAGATCACGCTCAGCACCCGCGAGATAGAGCGCGGGTCTTCCATCATGTAGGTCACCAGCTCACGCAGCGCGGTCTTGTATTCGCGGTCGATGGTCTTGTCGTACTGGGCCACCGACAGCGCCAGGTCGGCGTCGAAGCGGGCAAAGGCGTCCAGCGCATCCCGGACCATGTTGCGCACCTGGTCGCCAATGTGGCGCACCTCGACATAACCACGCGGCGACTCGCCCTCTTCGCACAGCTGGATGGCGCGGCGGGCGATCTTGGTCGACTCGTCACCGATGCGTTCCAGGTCGATCACCGACTTGGAAATGCTGATGATCAGGCGCAGGTCCGAGGCCGCTGGCTGACGGCGGGCGAGGATGCGCAAGCACTCCTCGTCGATGTTGCGCTCCATCTGGTTGATCTGCTCGTCAACCTCGCGCACCTGCTGGGCCAAACCAGAGTCGGCTTCGATCAGCGCGGTAACCGCGTCGTTGACCTGCTTTTCCACCAGCCCGCCCATGGCCAGCAGGTGGCTGCGCACCTCTTCCAGCTCGGCGTTGAACTGCTGGGAAATGTGATGGGTAAGGCTTTCTTTGTTGATCATCGTTTTGTCCTTTGGTAGCGCGGCCCTGTAGGAGCGGGTTCACCCGCAAACACCGGCAACGCCGGTGCCAGACACCGAGGTGCCTGTTTCGCGAGCGGCGCTTAGCCGTAGCGACCGGTGATGTAGTCTTCGGTCTGCTTCTTCGCCGGGTTGGTGAACAGGGTATCGGTATCCCCGAATTCGACCAGTTTGCCCATGTACATGAACGCGGTGTAATCCGAAACACGCGCCGCTTGCTGCATGTTGTGGGTCACGATGACGATGGTGTACTTGGATTTCAATTCATAGATCAGTTCTTCGACCTTCAAGGTCGAGATCGGGTCCAGCGCCGAGCACGGTTCGTCAAGCAGCAGCACCTCTGGCTCCACGGCAATGGTGCGGGCGATGACCAGACGCTGCTGCTGGCCACCGGACAGGCCCAGCGCCGACTCGTGCAGGCGGTCCTTGACCTCGTCCCACAAGGCCGCGCCCTTCAACGCCCACTCGACGGCTTCATCAAGCACGCGCTTCTTGTTGATGCCCTGGATGCGCAGGCCGTAGACCACATTCTCGTAGATGGTCTTGGGGAACGGGTTCGGCTTCTGGAACACCATGCCCACACGCCGGCGCAGTTCGGCAACGTCTTCACCCTTGCGGTAGATGTTGTTGCCGTACAGGTTGATGGCACCTTCCACACGGCAACCGTCAACCAGGTCGTTCATCCGGTTGAAAGTGCGCAGCAGGGTCGACTTGCCGCAGCCGGATGGGCCGATGAAGGCGGTCACACGCTGCTTCGGGATGTTCATCTGCACGTCGAACAGCGCTTGCTTGTCGCCATAGAACAGGCTCAGGCCCGGCACTTCGATGGCCACGGTTTCTTCAGCCATTCGCAGGCTTTGCTTGTTGCGGCCCAGGGCAGACATGTCGATGCCATGGGTGTGGGAATCTTGCTGCATGGTCAACTCCATACGCTATCAAGTCGTTTCAAAGGGCCGCCCGGCTTAAGGGCGGCACGCTTGCAATCAGGGTCAGCCGTCCAGTGCCTTGTACTTCTCGCGCAGGTGGTTGCGAATCCACACGGCAGAGAGGTTGAGGGTCGCGATCACCAGCACCAGCAGCAGCGCAGTGGCATAAACCAGCGGCCGCGCAGCTTCGACGTTCGGGCTCTGGAAGCCGACGTCATAGATGTGGAAGCCCAGGTGCATGATCTTCTGGTCCAGGTGCAGGTACGGGTAGTTACCATCCACCGGCAGTGACGGCGCCAGCTTCACCACACCTACCAGCATCAGCGGCGCCACTTCGCCGGCGGCACGGGCCACGGCGAGGATCATGCCAGTCATCATGGCCGGGCTGGCCATGGGCAGGACGATTTTCCACAGGGTCTCGGCCTTGGTTGCGCCCAACGCCAGCGAGCCCTCACGCACGGTGCGCGGAATTCGCGCCAGGCCTTCTTCGGTGGCCACGATCACCACCGGCACCGCCAGCAATGCCAGGGTCAGCGATGCCCACAGCAGGCCCGGGGTGCCCAGGGTCGGCGCCGGCAGCGCTTCGGGGAAGAACAGGCGGTCGATCGAGCCGCCCAGCACATAGACGAAGAAGCCCAGACCGAACACACCGTAGACGATCGCAGGAACACCGGCCAGGTTGTTCACCGCAATGCGGATAAGCCGGGTGACCGGGCCCTGCCTGGCGTATTCACGCAAGTACACGGCAGCCAGCACGCCAAACGGGGTAACGATCACGGCCATGATCAGGGTCATCATCACGGTACCGAAGATGGCCGGGAAGATACCGCCCTCGGTGTTGGCTTCACGCGGGTCGTCGCTGAGGAACTCCCAGACCTTGCCGAAGTAGGTGCCCAACTTGGTGAACGCCGACATGCCGTTCGGCTGGACAGCATGCACTACCTTGCTCAGGTTGATTTCCACTTCACGGCCGTTGCCATCCCGGGCCACCAGGCTGTCGCGGGAAAAAGCCTGGTGCAGGCCGGTCAGGCGGTCTTCGATGGCCTTGTAGCGGCTGTTCAGTTCGGCACGGTCGGCGTCCATGTCGGCCTGGGCGGCGGCGTCCAGCTTGCCGTCCAGCTCCAGCTTGCGTGCTTGCAGGCGCAGGCGCTCAAGGCCATGGTTGATGGCACCGATGTCCTTCTTCTCCAACTGCTGCAGCTCGCTGTTGAGCTGGTTGGCACGCTTGAGGCGGGCCTGCAGTTCGCTCCAGGCAGTGGGGCCTTCAGCAACCACGCGGCCTTGTTCCTTGACGCTGACCAGGTAGCCATAGAAGTTGCCCCACTCGCGGCGCTCAAGGGCCATCAAGTCAGCCGGGCGCTGTTCGTCGACCAGCCAGTCGCCGACCACCCAGGTAAAGTCGCTGCCATTGAGGTCGCGGTTACCCACCTTGATCAGCTCGCGGGTCATGAACTCCGGCCCCTGGTCAGGCACTGGCAGGCCAGCCCCCTTCAGACGAGCACGGGGTACTTCCTCCTTCTGCACCACTTCGCCAATGACAACGTGATCGGCCTGGCCCGGCACCTTGTAGGTGGCCTGGACAAGATCGGCTGGCCAGAAGTGGCCCAGGCCGCGCACGGCGATCACCGCCAGCAGGCCGACGGTCATGATCACGGCCATGGCCACCGCGCCGCCGCTCATCCAGACGCCTGGGGCGCCGCTCTTGAACCAGCCTTTGAGGGAATCCTTTTTCACGGATCGCTACCTTTCTATCAAAGCGACGAGTATTTCTTGCGCAGACGCTGGCGAATCAGCTCGGCCAAGGTGTTCATGATGAAGGTGAACATCAGCAGCACCAGGGCGGCCAGGAACAGCACGCGATAGTGGCTGCCACCGACTTCCGATTCCGGCATTTCCACAGCCACGTTGGCGGCCAGGGTGCGCATGCCCTCGAACAGGTTCATCTCCATCACCGGCGTGTTGCCGGTAGCCATCAGCACGATCATGGTCTCGCCTACCGCACGGCCCAAGCCGATCATCAACGCCGAGAAGATGCCCGGGCTGGCGGTGAGGATGACCACGCGAGTCAGGGTCTGCCAAGGCGTCGCGCCCAGTGCCAGCGAGCCCAGGGTCAGACTGCGCGGCACACTGAACACGGCATCTTCGGCAATCGAGTAGATGTTCGGGATGACCGCGAAGCCCATGGCGATACCGACTACCAGGGCGTTGCGCTGGTCGTAGGTGATGCCTAAATCGTTGGTGATCCACAGGCGCATGTCGCCGCCGAAGAACCAGCTTTCCAGGTGCGGGCTCATGGTCAGGGCGAACCAGCCGGTGAACAGGATGACCGGAATCAGGATCGCCGCTTCCCAACCATCCGGTACACGCAGGCGGATCGACTCCGGCAGCCGGCTCCAGAAGAAGCCGGCCAGCAGGATACCGATCGGCATCAGCAGGAACAGGCTGAACACACCGGGCAGGTGGCCTTCCAGGTACGGGGCCAGGAACAGGCCGGCGAAGAAGCCGAGGATCACCGTCGGCATCGCTTCCATCAGCTCGATCACCGGTTTGACCTTGCGGCGCATGCGCGGGGCCATGAAGTAGGCGGTGTAGATGGCTGCGGCAATGGCCAGCGGGGCGGCCAGGATCATGGCGTAGAACGCGGCCTTCAGGGTTCCGAAGGTCAGCGGCGACAGGCTCAGTTTGGGCTCGAAGTCAGTGTTCGACGCGGTCGATTGCCAGACGTATTTCGGCTCGTCGTAGTTCTCGTACCACACCTTGCCCCACAGCGCGCTGAACGAAATTTCCGGGTGCGGGTTGCGCAGGCTCAACGGCAACAACTTGCCGCCTTCTTCGATGATGATGCGGTTGGCGCGTGGCGACAGGGCCAGCGTGCCAGGGCCTTCGGCAGCCGGCTCTACCAGCAGGGTTCGGTGTGCAGTGCTGTGGAACACGCCCAGTTTGCCTTCGGCGTCGAGGGCGATGAAGCCCTTGCGGCGCTCTTCGGCGTCGATTTGCACGATCGGCGCATTGCCCAATTGGAAGGTACGGATCTGCTTGAAGCGCGATTCGCCATCCGGGTCACGGGCCATGAACCACTGGGCCACCCCGCCCTTGGAGTCACCGATGATCAGCGAAATGCCGCCAACCAGCTGGGCCGTGGCAGTAATTTCGGTGTCGGCGCTATCAGACAACTTGTAACGGCCGTTGAGGCTCTTGTCGCGCAGGCTGAACACGTCGGCCGTGGCGCGGCCGTTGATCACGTACAGCCAGTGCTGGCGTGGGTCGATGAAGATATTCTTCACCGTCTCGGTCATTTGCGGCAGTTCGATGCGGTTCTGCTCGGTGGTGACCTCTTCGGTCATCATGTTTTCCGTGCGCGTCAGCTCGACCACCTGCAGCTGAGCACCGGTAGAGCCGGCCAGCAGCAGGGTGTCACCATTGACGTTGACGCTGACGTGGTCCAGCGCGCGCCCCTGCTCGTCGAGCACGAACGATTGCTCGCCATACGGATAGTCGATGCCAGGGGTGATGGTTTTCTTGTTGTCCGGGTAGGTGATCTTGTAGGTGTGGTGGAACACCAGGGCCTGACCATTGGACAAGCCCAGCACCACCAGCGCGCTACCCGGCTGGTCAGTACTGATGGACGTGACCTGGGTGTCCGCCGGCACTGCCAGATCGACACGCTTGAGTTCGTTACCGGTCTTGGTATCGAAGAACAATGCCTGGCCCTTGTCCGAAACACGCATCCCCACCTGATTCTGCTCTTCAAGCGCGATCATCAGTGGCTTACCGGCATCCTGCTGCAGCCATGTCGGCTCCAGGGCTTTCTTGCTGGTCAGCTCGGCGCCCTGGAACAGTGGCAACACCACATAAGCCAGGTAGAAGAAGATCAACGTGATTGCCGCCAATACGGCAAGCCCGCCTACCAGCACATACCAGCGGGTCAGGCGGTCCTTGAGCGCGCGCATGCGGCGCTTGCGTTGCAACTCGGGCGTATTGAAATCAATGCGCACGGGCTGGGAGTTTTGGGTCATGTTGGAATTGGCCAGATCATTCATGCGCACACCCTAGCGGTCCCGTGTGACAAAAACATTACAAAGTGGTGACGC
This sequence comes from Pseudomonas sp. 22515, assembly GCF_052044625.1. NCBI lineage: Bacteria > Pseudomonadati > Pseudomonadota > Gammaproteobacteria > Pseudomonadales > Pseudomonadaceae > Pseudomonas > Pseudomonas sp. 22515. The sequence goes on along the minus strand of NZ_JBQENN010000012.1, from coordinate 86,299 downwards.
GCGAAAGCCCGCCGCACAGGGGACCTGGCTTCGGACTGGAAATTCGTGGAAGAGGCCGGGCTGTGGCACCGGCCTCCTCTTAATTACTTACTTCTTTGCAACGTTACCGGCGTGCGACAGGCCCAGGTCAGCCAGAGTCTTGTCGACGACTTTGGCCGGCAGCGGGATGTAGCCATCCTTCACCACCACCTGCTGGCCCGCTTGCGACAGCACCAGCTTGACGAACTCGGCTTCCAGCGGGGCCAGAGGCTTGTTCGGCGCCTTGTTGACGTAGACGTACAGGAAGCGCGACAGCGGGTAGGTGCCGTTCAGGGCGTTGGCTTCATTGTCTTCAATAAACTCACCGCCGTCTTTCTTGGCCAGGGCTACGGTCTTCACGCTGGCGGTCTTGTAACCGATGCCCGAGTAGCCGATGCCGTTCAGCGAGGAGCTGATCGACTGCACGACCGAAGCCGAGCCAGGCTGTTCGTTGACGTTAGGCTTGAAGTCGCCTTTGCACAGGGCTTCTTCCTTGAAGTAGCCGTAGGTGCCCGATACCGAGTTGCGGCCGAACAGCTGGATTGGCTTGTTGGCCAGGTCGCCGGTCACACCGACGTCGCCCCAGGTCTTGATCTCGGCCTTGCCACCGCACAGGCGAGTGGAAGAGAAGATGGCGTCAACCTGAGCCATGGTCAGGCCCTTGATTGGGTTGTCCTTGTGCACGAACACGGCCAGGGCGTCGACGGCGACCGGGATGGCGGTCGGCTTGTAGCCGTACTTCTGCTCGAAGGCTTGCAGCTCGACGTCCTTCATCTTGCGGCTCATCGGGCCGAGGTTGGCGGTGCCTTCGGTCAGCGCGGGTGGCGCGGTAGAGGAGCCGGCAGCCTGGATCTGGATGTTTACGTTCGGATATTCCTTCTTATAGGCCTCGGCCCACAGAGTCATGAGGTTCGCGAGGGTGTCGGAACCGACGCTGGAGAGGTTGCCCGAAACACCCGTGGTCTTGGTGTAGGTCGGGATCGCAGGATCGACAGCGGCTACCGCGTTGGCGGTTGCAACGCCAGCGGCGGCAAAGGTAAGGGCCGCCATCAAACGCTTCAGTTTCATGCCTTGCTCCTAGCAGGAATATTGGGGTGTTGGATGGAACGGACCCAAGTATCGGCAGGCCGCATGAACACGATATGACTTCATTATGACAATTGGATGAAAGGCCATCACTGAAAGCAGGTGTGGCCTCTTCG
>NZ_JBQENN010000012.1:0-85067 GCF_052044625.1 Pseudomonas sp. 22515 | reverse complement strand
GGAGCGGCTTTAGCCGCGAAGAGGCCAGTAGCCGTAGCGCAGATCAGCGCTTGTTGGCGAGCAGGTACAGGCCCACGGCCAGACCGACGGCGCACAGGCCTGCCACGTAGTAGGCAGGCGCCATCGGGCTCACCTTCAGCAGTGCGGTCACCACCATCGGCGTCAGCCCGCCAAAGATGGCGTAGGCCACGTTGTACGAGAATGACAACCCGCTGAAACGCACCACCGCCGGGAACGCCTTGACCATTACATAAGGCACTGCGCCAATCACACCCACGCACAGGCCGGTCACGGCATACAGCGGGAACAGCAACTCGGGGCGGGTCGGCAGGCTGTGGTAGAAGGTCCAGGAGCTGGCCAGCAGCAGCAGGCTGCCGATCACGAATACGCGGCCTGCACCAAAGCGGTCGGCCAGGCTGCCGGCACCTATACAACCAAAGCTGAGCAACACGATGGCCAGGCTGTTGGCTTTGAGCGAGTCGGTCGGGCTGATGTGGTAGAAGCTCTGCAGCAGCGCCGGGGTCATCAGGATGACCACCACGATGCCGGCAGAAAGCATCCAGGTCAGCAGCATGGACAGGATGATCGGACCACGGTGATCGCGCAGCACAGCGCGCAGCGGCAGCTCCTCGGCCAGTGCCTTGCGTTGCTGCATTTCGGCGAACACCGGGGTTTCGTGCAGCCAACGGCGCAGGTACACCGAGAACAGGCCGAACACACCGCCAAGCAGGAACGGGATACGCCAGGCGTAGTCAGCCACTTCTTCCGCGCTGTACACGCTGTTGATCAAGGTCGCTACCAGCGAGCCCAGCAGAATGCCGGCAGTCAGGCCGGCGGTCAGGGTGCCGCAGGCATAGCCGGTGTTGCGAGCCGGCACGTGTTCAGAGACGAACACCCATGCGCCCGGTACTTCGCCGCCGATTGCCGCGCCCTGGATCACACGCATCAGCAACAGCAGGATCGGTGCCCACATGCCGATCTGCGCATATGTCGGCAGCAGGCCCATGATCAGGGTCGGCAGGGCCATCATGAAGATGCTCAGGGTGAACATCTTCTTGCGCCCGAGCAAGTCGCCGAAGTGGGCCATGATGATGCCGCCCAGCGGCCGCGCCAGGTAGCCGGCGGCGAAGATGCCGAACGTTTGCATCAGCCGCAGCCACTCGGGCATGTCGGCCGGGAAGAACAACTTGCCCACCACCGTCGCGAAGAACACGAAGATGATGAAATCGTAGAACTCCAGCGCGCCGCCCAGGGCGGACAGTGAGAGGGTCTTGTAGTCGCTGCGGGTCAGCGGCCGCGAGGGCTGCTCGATACTGCTGGGCACGGAAGTCATCGCTCGTTGTTCTCTTTATAGGGCATGCAGGCCGCTTGGCGCGCGGCTTCTGGATTGGAGACAGGCGAAGATAGCAAATTGCCGAGCTACGCCGAAAGCGATACAAAATCCACACAGATATTCGTGAATGCGCGGTCGTCGCTGGCCGTTATGCCCTATATACTGGCATTTCGTAGGATTATGTTGCTCCTAACGTGGGATGTTGTGCGAAAACGCCGGTCACTATTGTCAGGCGGTTTCGCAGAGTTTCCCTACGGCCGCCCAGTGAAACGAAATCGGCGTAGTATGTTTCAAGCTGAATCGTTTACCCGGCCTTTGCGCCACACCAACGAAAAGCGTCACGGGTCAGAGGCCCCATCGCATGATTGAGCTCGAACAAGAAGATCCAATCCCGCAAGGCGACCTGGCCTTGCAAATCACCGCATTGCCGCGAGAAACCAACGGTTTCGGCGATATTTTCGGCGGTTGGCTGGTTGCCCAGATGGACCTGGCAGGCACGGCCATGGCCAGCCGTGTCGCCGGCGGCCGCGTAGCCACCGTAGCCATCGACCGCATGGCCTTCCTGGTGCCCGTCGCGGTCGGCGCACAGCTGTCTTTCTATACCCAGACCTTGGAAATCGGCCGCAGCTCGATCCAGATGATGGTCGAAGTGTGGAGCGACGACCCGCTGTCCAGCGAATGGCGCAAGGTCACAGAAGCGGTATTCGTCTTCGTCGCCATCGACGGCAGTGGTCGTACCCGCTCGGTGCCTCGTCGCTGAGCCACGCTGGCGGTAAACTCATTGCATCTGCCCGGGTCCAAGGCCCACTGGCAATCAATGAGAAGAACGCAATGGCTACCTTTCAGGTCGTAACCGAGCAACATGGCGAACTCAACTGCTGGCGTATCAGCAGTGACCGTGCCGAACTCCTGATCGCCCAGCAGGGCGCACAGGTCCTCAGCTACCAGCAGGTGGGCGAACCGCCACTGCTGTGGCTGAGCGACCAGGCCATCTTCCGCCAGGGCAAGTCGGTACGCGCCGGGGTACCGGTGTGCTGGCCATGGTTTGGCAACCTGCAGCGCAACCCTCAGGCCGTCCAGGCCATGTACCAGGGAACACCGGCGCCTGCCCACGGGCTTGCGCGCACGCGTGACTGGAAATTGCTGGGTATCGAAGAAGTGGGCGAGGCCCTGCGGATCGAGTTCGAACTGCCTGAAGCGCGGGGCGACCTGCCCGGTTGGCCCCATGATGTCGAGCTGAAACTGGTGGTGGAGATGGGCGCAAACCTGACACTGAGCCTGACCAGCCGCAACATGGGCAATACCCCCGTGACCATCAGCCAGGCCCTGCATAGCTACTTCGCGGTCAGCGATGTGCGCCAGGCGCGGGTCGAGGGTGTCGACGGGCTGGGTTATATCGAAACCCTGGCGGGCTGGGAACAACGCCAGCAGCAGGGGGCACTGACGTTTGCCGGGGAGACGGACCGAATCTACCTGAACACCCCGCAGACCCTCAGCATCGTCGACCCGCATTGGAATCGGCGGATTACCTTGACCAGCAGCGGCTCGCGCTCGGCGGTGATCTGGAACCCGTGGACCGAGCGAGCCAAAGACTTGGCGGACATGGCTGATGATGGCTGGCAGCGGATGTTGTGCATCGAGACGGCGAATGTGTGGGATGACCTAGTGGAGTTGAAGCCTGGGGCGAGTCATTCGCTGGGCGTCCAGATCGGTTGTGAAAATATCTGAGCCCTGCTCTTTTATTACCGGCCTCTTCGCGGGCTTGCCCGCTCCCACANGGGAGCGGGCAAGCCCGCGAAGAGGCCGGGGCAATTATCAAAGGTCTGCGTCTTCCACCACCCTCACCTTGTCTGCATCCAGCGCATAGGCCGCATCGGCCAGGTCATTGCTGACCTTCTCCACCTTCAGCTTGCCGCTGACCCACAGCGGGGTGTAGATGTCATCGATCTTAAGGCCTTTCGGGTAGCGCACCAGTACCAACTGGTTGGGCGGCGGTGGCGGCACATGGATGCACGCCCCCGGGTACGGCACCAGGAAGAACAACGTGCTGTTGCCCTTGGCGTCACTCTCCAGCGGCACAGGGTAGCCACCCAGGCGGATATCCTTGCCATTCATGGCTGCAACGGTCTTGGTCGAGTACATCACCGCAGGCAGGCCCTTGCTCTGCTTGAGGCCTCCCTTGGCGGTAAAGGTGCCCATGGCTTCCGGTGAGTTGTGGTCGATTTCAGGCATTTGTTCCAGCGCCTTCTGGTCCGACCTGGGCATCAGCTCCAGCCAGTCGGTTTCGGGCAGTTCGGCATGGGCCAGGGTACTGGCCAACAGCAAGGGGACAAGGAAAAAGGCACGCATGGAAATGCTCGGCAACTCGAATGAATTGCCGAGCATTCTAACCAGTAATCAGCGTTTCTTGATGAATCCGTAGATCACCAGCAGCACCACGGCACCGACCAGCGCGCCAAGGAAGCCCGCCGCTTGCCCAGCCTGGTATATACCCAGCGCCTGGCCGCCATAGGTAGCCAACAAGGAGCCGGCAATACCCAGCAGGATGGTCATGATCCAGCCCATGCTGTCATCGCCCGGTTTGATGAAGCGGGCCAGCAGGCCGACGATGAGGCCGATGAAGATGGTTCCAATGATACCCATGGCAATCCCTCTGCAGTGAAGTTGGAACAAGCCAAAGCCTAGACGGGCTTCGGCTTGTTGCCATATTCAGAGGGCATGCCGCTTGCGGAAGTTCGATTCGAAGCCCGATCAGTTACTGATCAGCGCCTCTACTTCGGCAATCTTGCGCTCGAGGGTGGCCATGTCAGGGCAGCGCAGGGTGGCGTGTCCTACCTTGCGGCCAACCTTGAAGGCCTTGCCGTAGTGGTGCAGGTGACAGTCGCCGATGGCAACAACCTTGTCCACGGCCGGCACTTCACCGATGAAGTTGAGCATCGCGCTCTCGCCCACCTTGGCGGTCGAGCCAAGTGGCAGGCCGGCAACGGCACGCAGATGGTTCTCGAACTGGCTGCACTCGGCGCCTTCGATGGTCCAGTGCCCGGAGTTGTGCACGCGCGGGGCGATTTCGTTGGCCTTCAAGCCACCGTCAACCTCGAAGAACTCGAAGGCCATCACGCCAACGTAATCCAGCTTCTGCAACACACGGCCGACGTAATCTTCGGCCAGAGCCTGCAGCGGGTGTGCCTGGCTGGCTACCGACAAGCGCAGGATGCCGCTCTCGTGGGTATTGTGCACCAGCGGGTAGAAGCGGGTTTCACCATCGCGGCCACGCACGGCGACCAGCGACACCTCGCCGGTGAACGGCACGAAGCCCTCCAGCAGGCATGGCACGCTGCCCAGCTCGGCGAAGGTACCCACCACGTCTTCTGGCGTGCGCAGCACCTTCTGGCCCTTGCCGTCGTAACCCAGCGTGCGGGTTTTCAGCACGGCCGGCAGGCCGATGCTGGCCACCGCGGCGTCCAGATCTGCCTGCGAGAGGATGTCGGCGAAGGCCGGGGTGGGGATGCCCAGGTCGCGGAACATGCTCTTTTCGAACAGGCGGTCACGGGCGATGCGCAGCGATTCGGCGCTGGGGTACACGGGCACGAACTGCGAGAGGAAGGCCACAGTCTCGGCCGGGACGCTTTCGAACTCGAAGGTGACCAGGTCGACTTCGTCGGCCAGCTGACGCAGGTGGTCCTGATCGCCGTAGTCGGCACGCAGGTGTTCGCCCAGGGGCGCAGCACAGGCGTCCGGTGCCGGGTCGAGGAAGGCGAAGTTCATGCCCAGCGGGGTACCCGCCAGGGCCAGCATGCGGCCCAGCTGGCCGCCACCGATTACACCGATCTTCATGGGTTGAGCCTCAAGCCTGGCGCGGGTCTGGGTTGTCCAGCACGGTGTCGGTCTGTTCCGTGCGGAACTGCTTCAACGCCGCGTGGTACTGCGGGTACTTGGCGCCCAGAATGCTGGCCGACAACAGGGCAGCGTTGACCGCACCGGCACGGCCGATGGCCAGGGTGGCAACCGGCACACCGGCTGGCATCTGCACGATCGACAGCAGCGAATCGACGCCCGACAGCATCGACGACTGCACCGGCACGCCCAGCACCGGCAGGTGGGTCTTGGCGGCGCACATGCCTGGCAGGTGGGCTGCGCCACCGGCACCGGCGATGATCACCTCGATGCCACGGCCCTCAGCCTCCTCGGCATACTGGAACAGCAGATCCGGGGTGCGGTGGGCGGAAACCACCTTCACTTCGTAGGGAATGCCGAGTTTTTCCAGCATATCGGCGGTGTGGCTAAGGGTGGACCAATCGGACTTGGAGCCCATGATCACGCCAACCAGTGCACTCATCGTCGAGCCTCTCCTGCAAGCGCCTTCTGGCGCGCTAAAAGCAACAAGCCACGCAGGTGGGCCGGCGTGGCTTGTCATACGGATTCTGAATCGACCAGGTCGGCCGAAGGCGCGGGATTGTAACGTATTTAAAGGCTGGCCGCCCACCCCTACAAGCACATGCCGGATCAAAGGGCAAGCTGTCTCGTGGGACAACTTTTTCCTGCTGCCTCGGGGTCGACGAGTGCTGCACGCTCGCAGCCCTTACTCGCGCACTTTGGTACGTCTACATGAAAACTCCATGCTTTTTCGCACTTTCGTTTGGCCTGGTACTCGGCTTGCAATTGCCAAGTGCTTCGGCGGCCCACTCGCTCACCGTCACCGTCTATGTGCACGACGACCTGGCCGATATGCACGACGGGAAATTGAACGAAGACTTCTTCCAGCATTGGCTGAACGAAATGCGCAGTTTCAGCCAACATCCCATCGAAGTGATATTTCAACGCAATGTAAAACACATAACCGATATTGCTTATGCAGGAATGCCGTCCGAAAAGCTCCTGGAAGCTTTCAGCCAGCAGGTGTATGCACAACAGCGACACCGGCTCTACTCTCTCATGGACAAACATCTCCTGCTCACTCGCAACAGCTACGATCATAGCGGCCTGAACTACAACGCCGGCTTGGCCTATTTCAAGCAGAAAACGGCCATTGCCTCTGTGGCCGCATACGGTGCTGCAGCTCATGAAATTGGCCATCTGCTAGGCGCCACGCATGAAGACGCCGAACTGAAGTTCAATGGCTGGGTGTGCGAAACGTACACGCACCCCCGTGTACCGGCACGATCCAACTGCTACCGCTACAGCGACAGGAATCGTGCAAATATCACTGATTACCTGAAATACAACTCAAATTGACGCTTCACCTTGTGCGCCAGACGACTCCAGCTTGCGCCATAGCAAGCGGACGTTAGCCTTACGAACCAAAGCACAGCGGTACAGGCGGATTTCCAGCGGCACATGCCATTGGCTACCGCCGCAGATCGCCAGCTCACCGCGTTCGAGCTCGCCACGCATCGACAGGCGCGGCACCCAAGCGATGCCCATCCCCTCCAGGGCCATGCTCTTGAGGCTGTCGGCCATGGCGGTTTCGTAGACGGTGGTATAACGCAGGTTGCGCTGGCGCAACAGCAAGTTGACCGAGCGGCCGAGGAATGCGCCGGCGGTGTAGGCTAGCAACGGCACACTGCCCTCGCCCTCCAGGTCGAACAACGGCTTGCCATCGGCATCCACGGCGCACACCGGCAGCATTTCAGTGGTGCCCATGTGCAGCGACGGGAAGATCTCGGCATCCATCTGCAAGGCCGCGTCCGGGTCGTAGAACGCCAGCATCAGGTCGCAGCCGCCTTCGCGCAGTGCATGTACGGCATCTCCGACGTTAGTCGCAACCAGGCGGGTGGCGATGTTCAAACCGTCGTTGCGCAACTGGGCCACCCAACGGGGGAAGAAACCCGACGCCAAGGAGTGTGCCGCAGCTACCTGCACCACTTCGCCCTGCCCGCCTTCCAAGTGATGCAAATGGCGGAGAATTTCGCTCAACTGGTCGACAACAGTACGTGCTGTGACGAGAAATAGCTGACCCGCCTCGGTCAACTCGATGGGTGTGCGAGAGCGGTTCACCAGTTGCAGGCCCAACGCCGCCTCAAGGCTGCGAATGCGCCGGCTGAAGGCCGGTTGGGTCACGAAACGCCGCTCTGCGGCCTGGGAAAAACTGCGGGTAGCGGCCAGAGCACTGAAGTCTTCCAGCCATTTGCTTTCAAGGTTCACGAAGCACATCTCCCGGCGCGCACCAAAATGGAACACGCTCGAATATCAATTGGCGTCACATGAAACACTATGCCGTTTGTGCATAGGTTAGCGTGCAATAGCATTGGCCGCAAAAACACCTTCAGGCCTAGGATTGGCGCCATTCCGGCATGTGCCGGGTCAAAATCGAGATGATATACATCATGTCCTCTGCTGCATCGTTCCGCGTCGAAAAAGACTTGTTGGGTACCCTTGAAGTTCCTGCAGATGCCTACTACGGCATCCAGACCCTGCGCGCTGCCAACAACTTCCACCTCTCCGGTGTTCCGCTGTCGCACTACCCGAAGCTGGTCGTGGCCCTGGCCATGGTCAAGCAGGCCGCTGCCGACGCCAACCGTGAGCTGGGTCACCTGAGCGATGCCAAGCATGCTGCCATTTCCGCAGCCTGCGCCCGCCTGATCAAAGGCGATTTCCACGACCAGTTCGTGGTTGACATGATCCAGGGCGGCGCTGGTACTTCTACCAACATGAACGCCAACGAAGTCATTGCGAACGTTGCGCTGGAGGCCATGGGCCACCAGAAGGGTGAGTACAAGTACCTGCACCCTAACAACGACGTGAACATGGCGCAGTCGACCAACGACGCCTACCCGACCGCAATCCGCCTGGGCCTGTTGCTGGGTCACGACGCGCTGCTGGCCAGCCTTGATAGCCTGATCCAGGCCTTCGCTGCCAAGGGTAAAGAATTCGACCACGTACTGAAGATGGGCCGTACCCAACTGCAGGACGCCGTACCGATGACCCTGGGCCAGGAATTCCGCGCCTTCGCCACCACCATGACTGAAGACCTGCAGCGCCTGCGCTCGCTGGCTCCGGAACTGCTGACCGAAATCAACCTGGGCGGTACCGCCATCGGTACTGGCATCAACGCCGACCCTGGCTACCAGGCCTTGGCCGTACAGCGCCTGGCCACCATCAGCGGCCATCCGCTGGTACCCGCTGCCGACCTGATCGAAGCCACCTCCGACATGGGCGCCTTTGTGCTGTTCTCCGGCATGCTCAAGCGCACCGCGGTCAAGCTGTCGAAGATCTGCAACGACCTGCGCCTGCTGTCCAGCGGCCCGCGTACCGGCATCAATGAGATCAACCTGCCAGCGCGTCAGCCAGGCAGCTCGATCATGCCAGGCAAGGTCAACCCGGTTATTCCAGAAGCTGTGAACCAGGTGGCCTTCGCCATCATGGGCAACGACCTGGCCCTGACCGTCGCCGCTGAAGGTGGTCAGCTGCAGCTGAACGTGATGGAGCCGCTGATCGCCTACAAGATCTTCGACTCGATCCGCCTGCTGCAACGCGCCATGGACATGCTGCGCGAGCACTGCATCGTCGGCATCACCGCCAACGAACAGCGCTGCCGTGAACTGGTCGAGCACTCGATCGGCCTGGTTACCGCACTGAACCCGTACATCGGCTACGAGAACGCCACCCGTATCGCCCGCGTTGCCCTGGAAAGCGGCCGCGGCGTACTGGAACTGGTGCGCGAAGAGAAGCTGCTGGACGACGCGATGCTCGACGACATCCTGCGTCCGGAAAACATGATCGCTCCACGTCTGGTTCCGCTGAAGGCGTAATCAGGCCGCTGTAAACAGTCTCACCAGGTCGAGGGACTAGACACCTCTCAACCTTTCCAAGGCCCGAGCGCTTGCTTCGGGCCTTTTTTTTGCCTGAAGGTTTTGGAGGCCGCTATGCAGGCCTTCGCAACACCCGGCCGCGCCGGCAGGGTATGTGGTTTGCCTGCAGCCCCGGATATCGGCACACAACTTGCTCCATAATGCGTCCCAGCCCAACGGGATTACCCAGCATGCTGCACAGCCACCTGACCACCCTCAACGCAGTTTCGCTGATCCTCAACGTCTTCCAGGCAGACGGTTGCGAGGCGTCGGCGTTGCTGGCCGGCAGCGGCATTGGCCCGGCAGACCTGGGGCATGCCGATGCGCGCATCACCACCCAGCAGGAGCTGCAGGTTTGCGCCAATGCTGTGGCCCGGCGCGAGGACATTGGCCTGGAACTGGGCCAGCGCATGCGTGTGTCGTGCTACGGCATGCTCGGTTACGCGCTGCTCTCCAGTGCCACTTTGGGTGACGCCTTACGCCTGGCGCTGCAGTATCCGGCACTGCTGGGAACAGTCTTCAAGCTGCGCTTGCTCGACGACGGCCAACGTGTCTGGTTCAGCGCCAGCGATTACCAGGACAGCCCGGCGCTGAGCACTTTCAACGCCGAGTTCTGTCTGGTGTCACTGAAAGTCATCTGTGACGACCTGCTTGGCCGGCCATTGCCGCTGCTTGGCGCACGCTTCGAACACCCTCGCCCTGGTTACCACGCGCTCTATGCCGAAGCGTTTCAATGCCCGATCGGTTTCGCCGCCGAGGACAATGCCTTTGCCTTCGAACGGCGATGGCTGGATATGCCGCTGCCGCTGGCCGACCCGATTACTCACAAAGCCATGAGCGAGCGCTGCCGGCGCCTGAACCTTGAATTCACCGGTCGCCAGGCATGGCTGGGGCGGATTCGCCAGCTGTTGGCGCAGCAACTGGACGCAGCACCTGGGCTGGAAGGGCTTGCGCGGCAGATGAACTGCTCGTCGCGCACCCTGCGCCGGCATTTGCAGGCGCTGGGCAGCAGTTATCAACAGCTGCTGGATGAGCTGAGGTTCGAGCGGGCCAAGCAGTTGCTGGCCGATGAGCAGATGCCGATCTACCGGATTGCGGAGACTTTGGGGTTCAGTGAGACGGCCAGTTTTCGGCATGCCTTCCAGCGCTGGAGTGGCGTGGCGCCCAGCCATTTTCGTGGTTGACCTGTTCTGGCCTCTTCGCGGGTAAACCCGCTCCTACAGGGGCGTCACAACCCCTGACGCCCTGGTGGCCATTGTAGGAGCGGGTTCACCCGCGAAAGGGCCGGGCCTGCCGGCCAATGTCCAAAGGCCGTTCACCGTTGCCGCCGCTGCCTTACCCGCGACGAGGCTGGGATAGGTCACCACCCATATGGCCAAAGACCTTGGCCATATCGATCCCCTTTTGGCCGTTTGCGTCGTTCTCCCCTGCTGATCAGCCCATGACAATGGACCCACGCCAGTCCCACCGGAGAACAACAATGCTGACGATCTATTCCGATGACCACCGCCTGCACCACGGCCGCTGCGAGCTGATCGATGGCAAGCTGATGCCCTGTTTCGAAATGCCTTCGCGCGCCGACCATGTGCTCGACCAAGTGAAAACCCGCAACCTCGGCGACATCCAGGGCCCGACCGACTTCGGCCGTGCGCCGCTGTTGCGCGTCCACAGCGCCGATTACCTGGATTTCTTCGAAGGCGCCTGGGCGCGCTGGGCTGCACTGGGCCAAGAGGGTGACCTGCTGCCCTTCACCTGGCCAGCCCGCACACTGCGCCAGGTCAAGCCGACCGGCCTGCATGGCGAACTGGGTTACTACAGCTTCGATGCCGGCGCCCCCATCACCGCGGGTACCTGGCAGGCGGCCTATAGTGCTGCACAAGTTGCCCTGACCGGCCAGGCAGCGATTCAGCAAGGCGCCCATGCGGCGTTCGCCCTGTGCCGTCCGCCAGGGCACCACGCTGCCGGCGAAGTGATGGGCGGCTACTGCTATCTGAATAATGCCGCCATCGCTGCCCAGGCCTTCCTCGACCAAGGCCGACGCAAGGTCGCCATCCTTGACGTCGACTACCACCACGGCAACGGTACCCAGGACATCTTCTACAGCCGCGATGACGTGTTCTTCGCCTCGATCCACGGCGACCCGCAGGACGAATTCCCGTTCTTCCTCGGCTATGCCGATGAAACAGGCGAAGGCGCAGGCCAGGGCTACAACATCAACTACCCCTTGCCGGCCGGTAGCGACTGGGCCGCCTGGAGTGCAGCCCTGGAGGATGCCTGCAAGCGCATCGCCAGCTATGACGCCGACGTGCTGGTCATCTCACTGGGTGTGGACACCTTCAAGGACGACCCCATCTCGCAGTTCAAGCTGGACAGCCCGGACTACCTGGAAATGGGCAAGCGCATCGGCCAACTCGGCAAGCCGACCCTGTTCGTGATGGAAGGCGGCTACGCTGTGGAGGAAATCGGCATCAACGCGGTCAATGTGCTGGAAGGCTTCCAGCGCGCCCAGCCAGGAGCCCGATAATGGTCCGACTCAAACGTCTGCTCGCCCCGTTCATCGCTGCCACCCTGTTCGCGGGCGCCCTGCATGCGCAAGCCGAGCAGCGAACCCTGCGTGTATATAACTGGTTCGATTACATCACCCCGCAGACCTTGACTGCCTTCCAGAAGGACAGCGGCGTGAAGCTGGTGTACGACATCTTCGACACCAATGAGGCATTGGAAGCCAAGCTGCTAACCGGCAACTCCGGCTATGACGTGGTAGTACCGTCCAACGTGTTCCTCGCCAAGCAGATCGAAGCCGGGGTGTTCCAGCCGCTGGATCGCAGCAAGCTGCCGAACTGGCAACACCTGGACCCGGCACTGATGAAGCTGATCGAAGCTAACGACCCGGGCAACAAGTTTGCCGTGCCGTATATGTACGGCACCGTGCTGATCGGCTTCAACCCGGCCAAGGTCAAGGCTGCGCTCGGCGACAACGCACCGGTGGACAGCTGGGACCTGATCTTCAAGGAAGAGAACATCGCCAAGCTCAAGCAGTGCGGCGTGGCCCTGCTCGACTCGCCGTCGGAGATTCTACCGCTGGCCCTGCAGTACCTGGGCTTGCCGCCGAACAGCGACAAACCGGCTGACTACAAGAAGGCCGAGGAGCTGATGCTGAAGATTCGTCCGCATATCACCTACTTCCACTCCTCGAAGTACATGGCAGACATCGCCAATGGCGACATCTGTGTGGCAGTGGGCTACAGCGGCAGCTTCTCGCAGGCAGCCAACCGCGCCCGTGAGGCGAACAACGGCGTGGTGGTGGACATGCGCCTGCCCAAGGAAGGCGCGCCGATCTGGTTCGACATGCTGGCGATTCCAAAGGGTGCAGCGAACCCGGAGGATGCGCATACGTTCATCAATTACCTGCTGCGGCCAGAGGTGATTGCGCCGATCAGCGACTTCGTGGGGTATCCGAACCCGAACAAGGATGCGACCGACAAGGTGAATCCGACGATTCGCAACAACCCCAACCTGTATCCGACGGCAGAGGCGATGGCCAAGCTGTATACCCTCAAGCCTTTGACGCGAAATGCCGAACGGGCCAGAACCCGCGCCTGGACGCGGATTAAGTCCGGTACCTGATGTTGAACCGGGGGCTGCTTTGCAGCCCCCTTCATTTTCTCCAGACTTTGCGTAGTTTCATCAAGGCTTCAGCAATCTCGCCCTCCGGCACTGCCGCAAAGCCCAGTACCAGCCCTGCCCGCTTATCCACAGGCACCTCGCAGTCCGCCAACCAGAAATTGCTCAGTGGTGTCACTTCCACCCCCACCGCTTCAGCCGTGGCCACCAACTCCTGCTCCCGAGCAAAGTTATCCACATCGACCTTCACATGCAGCCCAGCCGCCACTTCCGGCATTGCGCCCAACCCCGGAATATCCACAGGCCAACCGGCCTTGAGCACATCGCGCCGCTTCAATGCCGCCTTGCGCATACGGCGGATATGCCGCTGAAAATGGCCACGGGCCATGAACTCGGCCATCACGCACTGACTGCTGACCTCCGAATGCCGCATTACCAACGCTTTGCCTTGGCTGAAAGCCTGCACCAGCTTCGACGGAAGCACCAGGTAGCCCAGACGCAACGCCGGGAAGGCGATCTTGCCGAAGGTGCCGACATACAGCACCCGCCCGTGCCGGTCGAGCGCTGCCAGCGGGGCCAGCGGTGCACCGCTGTAGCGATACTCGCCGTCGTAGTCGTCCTCGATGATCCAGCCGTCACTGCGTTCAGCCCAGGCCAGCAATGCCAGGCGACGTGCAAGGCTCATGGTCACCCCGGTCGGGTATTGGTGCGCAGGCGTGACATAGGTCAGTCGGCAATCCGTCAATTGTTCCAGCCGGCTGCAGTCCAGCCCGTCTTCATCCACAGGCACGCCACACACCCGGCCGCCCGCGAGCGTGAAGGCATGAGCGGCCGCCCGATAGCCTGGGTTTTCCACAGCCACACCGTCGCCCGGTTGCAACAGCAACTGTGCACAAAGGCTGATGGCCTGCTGCGCACCGCCTGTGATCACAATTTGTTCAGCCGTACAGCTCAGCCCCCGCGAGCGGCGTAGATAGGCCGCTATCAGATCGCGCAAAGCCGGCTCGCCAGCGGGGTCACCATAGCCCAGTTGCGCAGGGGACGGGTTGCGCCAGAAACCCGCCTGTAGCTTGGCCCAGACGTCAAACGGGAACAGGTCAAACGCCGGAATGCCAACGCGAAAAGCACGCGGCGCACCGCTTCTGGGCGGTGGCAAATGGTTGTTTTTCAGGCGCTGCAGAGGTGCGCTGAAAAGCCTCCCGCTGGATAAATCCTCAGTATTTTCTTCACGAAATGTGGATAAACCTGTTGATAAGCCCAGGGATAACCCTGTGGATACTTGTGTGGACAGTTTCGGCAGCCGGCTAACGTAGGTGCCATCACCTACCCGGCTTTCGATGAAGCCCTCGGCATACAGTTGATCGTAGGCGCGCACCACGCTGTTGCGTGAAAGCGCCAACATGGCAGCCAGGTCGCGCGTAGCCGGCAGGCGAGTACCACTGCTCAGGCGCCCATCCAGTACCCGCGCTCGCAACACCTGATACAGCTGCTGGCTAAGCCCGCGGCTGCGATCCAGGGCGATCCCGGCAGGGTCGAAAGGCAAGATGAGGGGCGACTCGCGCATGATATTGGACCTATGAAAACAGGCATTAATGGATCTTACCCAGAACCAATAGCCTGCCTAGGATGGAACCATTCGACAAGGATCCCGCCATGTACAACAGTAAGCCGCACCAGGAACACGACCTCACCCGCTTACACCAGCACATGCTAGACACCCGCCTGGCCGTTCTGGTCAGCCAAGGCGAACAGGGCCTTCTGGCCACGCACCTACCGGTGCTGGTCGATACCGCCGAGGGCGATTTCGGCACCGTGTATGCCCACCTGGCCCGGGCCAACCGCCAATGGCAAGACCTTCAACACGGCGGCGAAGCACTGTTGGTATTCCCCGGCGCCGATGCCTATGTCAGCCCCGGTTTTTACCCAAGCAAGGCCGAAAACCCAAAGGTGGTGCCGACCTGGAACTACCTGGCGGTGCACGCTTATGGCCCGGCCGAAGTTATCCATGAGGCCGAGCCGCTACTGGCTATCGTAAGCCGCCTGACCGACCGCCATGAACAGGGTCGCAGCGAACCCTGGAAAGTCACCGATGCCCCTGCCGACTACATCGAGGGCATGCTCCGCGCCATCGTCGGTATCCGTCTGCCCATCGCGCGCCTGCAAGGTGCGCGCAAGCTCAGCCAGAACCGCTCCGGGCACGACATCGATGGCGTGCGCGAAGGCCTGAGCGCCAGCCCCGATCAACGGGACAATCAACTCGCGGCGCACATGCGCCAACTCTGAAGGAATAGCCCATGCCCAACCTTACCCTGCGCCCTGTCACTGCCCAAGATCACGCGGCCTGGCACGCCCTGTGGCAGGCCTACTTGCACTTCTACGAGACCGAGCTGGCCGATGCCGTCAGCCTGAGCACCTGGCAACGCCTGCTCGACCCCAGCGAGCCAACCCATTCGACACTGGCCTGGGTCGACGGCAAGGCGGTGGGGATGGTCAACTTCATCTACCATCGTTCCAACTGGAGCATCGAGAATTCCTGCTACCTGCAGGACCTGTATGTGGACAGCACGCAACGTGGCCTGGGCATTGGTCGACAGTTGATCGAGCACGTCTACACCACTGCCAAGGCCGACAACTGCATCAAGGTGCACTGGCTGACCCACGAAACCAACGCCACCGCCATCAGCCTGTACCAGCAGGTTGCCGAGCGCTCGGGCTTCATCCAATTCCGCAAAGGCTTGTAGGCCGCACATGACAGACGCATTGAACTGGAAACCCGCCGCAACCCCCAAGGCCGAGCCCATTGAAGGCCGCTTCATCCGCCTGGAGAAGCTCGATCCAGGGCGCCATGGCGAAGACCTCTGGGAAGTGCTGCAGGGTCCCGCCTCCGATCCGGTGCTGTGGGACTACCTGCCGTACGGCCCGTTCGCCGAACGTGCCGCCTTTGACCGCTGGCTGGAAGGCAACGCTGCTGGCCGCGACCCGCTTTTCTACACCGTCATCGACCGCGCCAGCGGCCAGGCCCAAGGCATCCTCAGCCTGATGTCGATCGTGCCTGACCACGGTCGGATCGAGATCGGCCACATTGCCTTCGGTGCCGCCATGCAGCGTACGCCCAAAGGTACCGAGGCGGTGTACCTGCTGGGCAAGCTGGGCTTCGCGCTGGGTAATCGACGGCTGGAGTGGAAGTGCAATAACGCCAATGCCCGCTCCAAACGTGCGGCAGAGCGATTCGGCTTCGTCTACGAAGGGGTGTTCCGCAAGCACTTGGTGGTGAAAGACCATAACCGCGATACGGCGTGGTATTCGATTACCGATGATGAATGGCCGGCGGTGGCTGCCGGGTTTGAGCGGTGGTTGAGTGAAGAGAACCAGCAGCCGGGTGGCCAGGTGGAAAGCCTTGAGGTGTGCCGCCGAGGTTGAACGGTGTGCTGAATCAGCTGGCCTCTTCGCGGGTGAACCGCCCCTACAGGGATGCGCGTTGCGAGTTGCGGGTCTACCCGCGCAGAGGCTAGTGATTCCGGCACAAAAAAAGGGGAGCATCCGCCCCCCAGAGGTTAACCACTTGTAGATGAGGGCTTAAATCAGCCCTCGATCTCGATCAGGATTTCACCCGGCGTCACGCGATCACCCTTGGCCACATGGATGGCCACAACCTTACCGGCGATGGCCGCCTGCACTTCGGTTTCCATCTTCATGGCTTCGGTGATCAAGACCGCCTGGCCGGCCTTGACCATGTCACCTTCCTTGACCAGCACATCAACGATGTTCCCCGGCATGGTGGTGCTTACGTGGCCAGGGTCAGTAGCTTGCTTGCGCTTGCTGCCGCCACCGCTGACGAACTCGTTGAGTGGCTCGAAGACCACTTCCTCCGGCATGCCGTCGATCGACAGATAGAAGTGACGCTTGCCTTCGGCCTTCACGCCCACACCGGTGATGTCGACGCGGTAGGTTTCGCCGTGTACGTCGATGACGAACTCGGTCGGCACGCCTTCACCGCCTGGGGCAGCCACGGCACCGGCTTCCGGAATCGGCAGCAGAACTTCAGGCGTCAAGGTGCCAGCTTCGCGTTCTTCGAGGAACTTGCGGCCAATGTCCGGGAACATGGCAAAGGTCAGCACGTCTTCTTCGCAACGGGCCAGGGCACCGATGTCGCTACGCAACTTGGCCATTTCCGGCTTCAACAGGTCAGCCGGGCGCACATCGATCACTTCTTCGCTGCCGATAGCCTGGCGACGCAGTTGCTCGTTGACCACACCCGGGGCCTTGCCATAGCCACCTTGCAGGTACAGCTTCACCTCATTGGTGATGGTCTTGTAGCGCTCACCCGCCAGCACGTTGAAGAAGGCCTGGGTGCCGACGATCTGCGAGGTCGGGGTGACCAGCGGCGGGAAGCCGAGGTCTTCACGCACACGCGGGATTTCGGCCAGCACTTCGTTCATGCGGTTGAGGGCGCCCTGCTCCTTGAGCTGGTTGGCCAGGTTGGAAATCATGCCGCCCGGTACCTGGTTCACCTGCACCCGGGTGTCCACCGCGGTGAACTCGCTTTCGAACTGGTGGTACTTCTTGCGCACGGCGTAGAAGTACAAGCCGATCTCCTGCAGAAGCTCCAGGTCCAGGCCGGTGTCGAACTCGCTGCCCTTGAGCGCAGCAACCATCGACTCAGTACCCGGATGGCTGGTGCCCCAGGCGAAGCTGGAGATGGCGGTATCGATGTGGTCCGCGCCATTTTCCACAGCTTTGAGCTGGCACATGGCAGCCAGGCCGGCGGTATCGTGAGAGTGGATGAACACCGGCAGCGACTGTTCAGCCTTCAGCGCCTTGACCAGCTCGCCAGTGGCGAACGGGGTCAACAGGCCAGCCATGTCCTTGATCGCCACCGAGTCGCAACCCATGGCTTCCATCTGCTTGGCCTGGTTCACGAAGGCTTCGATGGTGTGTACCGGGCTGGTGGTGTAAGCGATAGTGCCCTGGGCGTGCTTGCCGGCGGCCTTGACCGCTTCGATGGCCACGCGCAGGTTACGCACGTCGTTCATGGCGTCGAAAATGCGGAACACATCGATACCGTTGACCGCCGCCTTGGCGACGAAGGCCTTGACCACGTCGTCGCTGTAGTGGCGGTAGCCCAACAGGTTCTGGCCGCGCAGCAGCATTTGCAGGCGGGTGTTTGGCAGCGCTGCGCGCAGCTTGCGCAGGCGCTCCCACGGGTCTTCCTTGAGGAAGCGCACGCAGGCGTCGAAGGTGGCACCACCCCAGACTTCCAGCGACCAGTAGCCAACCTTGTCGAGCTTGTCGCAGATCGGCAGCATGTCTTCGGTACGCATGCGGGTAGCCAGCAGGGACTGGTGAGCGTCGCGCAGGATCGTGTCGGTTACGTGAATTTTCTTGGACATTATGGGGTTCCTCACAGGCCTGCGTGGGCGGCGATGGCGGCGGCGATGGCCAAGGCCAGCTCTTCGGGTTTGCGCTTGATCGAGTAGTTGGTCAATTCAGGGTGGCTTTCGACAAAGCTGGTATTGAACTGGCCGCTACGGAATTCCGGATTGCGCAGGATTTCCTGGTAGTACGCGGCGGTGGTCTTCACCCCTTGCACGCGCATGTCGTCCAGGGCCCGCAGGCCGCGGTCCATGGCTTCTTCCCAGGTCAACGCCCACACCACCAGTTTCAGGCACATGGAGTCGTAGAACGGTGGAATGGTATAGCCGGTGTAGATCGCCGTGTCGGTGCGCACGCCCGGGCCGCCGGGGGCGTAGTAACGGGTGATCTTGCCGAAGCTGGGCAGGAAGTTGTTTTTCGGATCTTCAGCATTGATACGGAACTGCAAGGCGTAGCCGCGGTGCTGAATGTCTTCCTGCTTGACCGACAGTGGCAGCCCCGAGGCGATGCGGATCTGCTCACGCACGATGTCGATACCGGTGATTTCCTCGGTAATGGTGTGTTCCACCTGCACCCGGGTGTTCATTTCCATGAAGTACACTTCGCCATCGGCGAGCAGGAACTCCACGGTACCGGCGTTCTCGTAATTCACCGCTTTGGCCGCACGCACCGCCAGGTCGCCGATGTAGGCGCGCTGCTCAGGAGTGAGCTGTGGGCTCGGGGCAATTTCGATGAGCTTCTGGTTACGACGCTGGATAGAGCAGTCGCGCTCGAACAGGTGCACTACGTTACCGAAGCTGTCACCGAGAATTTGCGCCTCGATGTGCTTCGGGTTGACGATGCATTTCTCCAGGAACACTTCGGCCGAACCGAATGCCTTGGTCGCCTCGGAAATGACCCGCGGGAAGTTCTGTTCCAGTTCTTCGCGGCTATTGCAACGGCGAATACCACGGCCGCCACCACCGGAGGTAGCCTTGAGCATCACCGGATAACCGATGCGATCACCTTCGCTCAGGGCTTCATGAATATCGGCAACGTTGCCTTCGGTGCCCGGGGTTACCGGCACACCGGCGGCGATCATGGTGCGGCGCGCTTCGGTCTTGTCGCCCATACGGCGAATCACGTCGGCGGCCGGGCCAATGAACTTGATCCCGCGCTCGGCGCAAATTTCTGCCAGTTCGGCGTTTTCCGAAAGGAAACCATAGCCCGGGTGCAGGGCATCACAGCCGGTTTCCACAGCCAGGTTCACCAGCTTGCGCGGGTTCAGGTAACCGGCCAGCGGCTCGGCACCGATGCTGTGTGCTTCGTCAGCGCGCTTGACGTGCAAGGCATGCCGGTCGGCGTCGGAAAAGATCGCTACCGAGCGAATGCCCATCTCGGCGCAAGCACGCACGATCCGAACTGCGATTTCACCTCGGTTGGCGATCAGGATTTTTTTTATCACTGGAGTCTTCCCAAAGCCGTAGGAACAGTCGAGCCGGTTCTACCGGTCGGCGCGTGACCAGACGATGCTGGCCAGTCGCGTATTCACCCTAGCGCTGTAGGTCGATAAACAAAAATCAATATTTGTTAGAGGCTGTATTAGCAAAAGCTTATAGTTGGGTAACAAGGTGTTGCCGAAGAGCTGATTAAAATGCGTAAGTCCTTGATGCGTATGACATTGCGTCAACTCCAGATCTTCAATGAGGTGTGCGATTTGCGGTCGTACAGCCGTGCTGCGGAGGAGATGGCGCTGACGCAACCCGCCGTTAGTCTACAGATCCGTCAGCTTGAAGAGCTGATCGGCCAGCCATTGTTCGAGTACGTGGGCAAGAAGCTCTACCTGACCGAGGCGGCCGAAGCCCTGCAGCGCGCCAGCCACGATATCTTCGGGCGCCTGGAGAGCCTGGACATGCAGCTGTCGGACATGCAGGGCTCACTGCAGGGTCAGTTGAAACTGGCGATCGAGTCCAGTGCCAAGTACTTCGTGCCACACCTGTTCGCCGCCTTCAAGCAGCGTCACCCGGAAGTCAACCTGACCCTGACGGTAGTCAACCGTGCCCAAGCCATCCGCCGCCTTTCCGATAACCGCGACGACCTGATCATCATGTCGATGGTGCCGCAAGACATGGGCCTGGAGTTTCTGCCGTTCCTCAACAACCCGATCGTTGCGGTTGCGCCGCCACAGCACCCGCTGTGCAAGCTGGACCAGTTGCGCATGCAGGACCTGGAGCCTCATACGCTGCTGGTCCGCGAGCAAGGTTCGGGAACACGCAAGGCGTGCGAAGAGTACTTCAAGGACAAGCGTGTGCATTTCGCCCAAACGCTTGAAGTGGCCTCGGCCGATGCCCAGCGCGAATGCGTGATCGCCGGGCTGGGGATCGCCCTGTTGACCCGTCACGCAGTCAACCTGGAGCTGGCTACCGGGATGCTGAAGGAATTACCGGTCGAGGAGCTACCGCTGTACCGTAGCTGGTGCGTGGTGCAGGCCAAGGCCAAGCGGCAGTCGCCGGTGGCCTTGGCGTTTCTTGCATTCATCCGCGGTGAACGTGCATTGATCAGCGCGCTTGTTGAACGTTTTTCGGGGAAACTGCCGCCGACGACTGCCATACCGTGAGTGCTTGCAGCTCGGGGTAGTCCGCCAGGTCGCGGAGCAGTTGACGTTGGTCGCAATAGCTCTCGATCGCGCGGCGGTATTCCATACGTCGCTGATCTTTTTCCTGCTGCTTGCGAGCCTTGGCGTTGGGTTGGTACGTACCGTCGAAGTCACGAGCCATTGCCTGTCTCCCAGATAGTATGCGGGAGTTTCAGACTGGCCTTGATGGTTTACCGTTTGGCGGTGGAATGGTGACAGAATCGTGAATTTTCACCTGCCTGGACCGGCCTCTTCGCGGGCTTGCCCGCTCNCACAGTACCTGTGGGAGCGGGCAAGCCCGCGAAGAGGCCAGTGCAGGTTGAATTCAGTCGTCGGTAGCCTTGATCGACTTGGGCGACAGACGCAAGCTGCGCAGGCTGCGTTTCACGCTCTTCAGGTGGTTGACCAGGCTAGGCCCGCGCGCCATGGCAACGCCCATGGCCAGCACGTCGATCACCACCAGGTGGGCAATACGCGAGGTCAGTGGGGTGTAGATCTCGGTGTCTTCATGCACGTCGATCGCCAGGTTGACCGTCGATAGCTCGGCCAGCGGCGTCTGGCTGGGGCACAGGGTAATCAGGTTGGCGCCGCTCTCACGGACCAGGTTGGCAGTGATCAGCAGGTCCTTGGAACGGCCCGATTGGGAGATACACACCGCCACATCTCCCGGTTTCAGGGTAACCGCCGACATCGCTTGCATGTGGGGGTCGGAATACGCTGCCGCGCTGAGCAGCAGGCGGAAGAACTTGTGCTGGGCATCGGCCGCAACGGCACCGGACGCGCCAAAGCCATAAAACTCTACCCGTTGCGCCTGGGCCATGGCGCTCACGGCTTGTTGCAGTGCCTGCGGATCAAGGTGCTCGCGCACTTCCATCAGGGTGTGCAGGGTGGTGTCGAAGATCTTCAGACTGTAGTCGGCGACCGAATCGTCTTCGTGGATAGCGAACTGGCCGAAGCTGGCCCCGGCAGCCAGGCTTTGCGCCAGCTTCAGCTTCAGGTCCTGGAAGCCCGAGCAGCCTATGGCCCGGCAGAAACGCACGATGGTCGGCTCACTGATACCCACGCTGTGCGCCAAATCGGCCATGGAGCTGTGCATGACGGCAGCCGGGTCGAGCAGCACGTGGTCGGCCACTTTCAGTTCCGATTTGCGCAGCAGGTGGCGCGATTGGGCGATATGTTGCAACAGATTCACAGGCTGGACTCGGTTATGATCGGCGTGCCGGGTTGTAGCTTTCTTGTAGTTATACTACATGGACGCCAACCCGCCCAGTTAAACGAACGTGGAGAGTGGTGGTTTGACTATTCCTTGCGACATTCTGGTCTTCGGCGGCACCGGTGATCTGGCCCTGCACAAATTACTTCCGGCGCTCTACCACCTGTTTCGCGAGGCCCGTCTGAACCCTGCCGTGCGGGTCATCGCACTGGCCAGACGCAACCTGCCACGCATCGACTATCTCAAGCTCGCCGAACGCCATTGTCGGGCGCAGATTGCCCGCAGCGACTTCGACGAAGAGGTGTGGCAGCGGTTTTCCGCGCGGGTCGACTACTTCCCGATGGATGCTTCACAGAGCGCCGATTTTGGCCGCCTGGCACGCTACCTGGGTGAACCCGGCGGACTGACGCGCATCTTCTACCTCGCCACCGCCCCCAACCTGTTCGTGCCAATTGCCAACCACCTGCGCATTGCCGGGCTGGCCGACACCGAAGCGCGCATCGTGCTGGAAAAACCGATCGGCCATTCCCTGGAATCCGCCACTGCCATCAATGAAGCCATTGGCACGGTGTTCGAAGAAAGACAGGTGTTCCGCATCGACCACTACCTGGGCAAGGAAACCGTGCAGAACCTGATGGCCCTGCGTTTTGCCAATGCCCTGCTGGAGCCGGTATGGCGCAACAACCAGGTCGACCATGTACAGATCAGCGTTTGCGAGACACTGGGCGTAGAAAACCGCGGTGCCTACTACGATCGCGCCGGGGCTATTCGCGACATGCTGCAGAACCACCTGCTGCAACTGCTTTGCCTGGTGGCCATGGAGCCACCCGCGCAGTTCGAGGCAGAAGCGGTACGCGACGAAAAGGTGAAAATCCTGCGCGCCCTCAAGCCGATCACCGGCCAGGATGTGCAGGACAAGACGGTACGTGGCCAGTATGGTGCCGGGCGTATCGGCGGCCAGGAAGTGCCGGCCTACTACTTTGAAAAGGACGTCGACAACGACAGCGATACCGAAACTTTCGTTGCCATCGAGGCGCACATCGACAACTGGCGCTGGGCGGGCGTGCCTTTCTATCTGCGCACCGGCAAACGCATGGCGCGGCGCGCTTCGCAGATCGTCATCCAGTTCAAGCCAGTGCCTCACGAACTGTTCAGCGGCGGCCAGGTCAACCAGTTACTGATACAGCTGCAACCGGACGAACGCATCAGCCTTCGCATGATGACCAAGAGCCCAGGCAAAGGCATGCGCCTGGAACCCGTGGACCTGGACCTTAATCTGGCCCAGGTGTTCAGCCAGACTCGCCGCTGGGAAGCCTACGAGCGTCTGCTGCTGGATGTGCTCGAAGGTGATTCGACGCTGTTCATGCGCCGCGATGAAGTGGAAGCAGCCTGGGCCTGGGTAGATCCAATCATCAAGGGCTGTGAAGAGCACTTCCAGGCGCCCCGCCCCTACCCGGCTGGCAGTTTCGGGCCCGAGCAAGCCAACAGCCTGCTCGCCAGGCATGGCAGGCACTGGCATGGCTGAATGACCTGCGCGATGGCGCGACCTTTAATCTGAAACAGCAGCAGATGAAATTCGCAGGTGCGAAATCCATAACGGGAAGGCCTTCGACTAACGATGCCTCAGCCAGCTTGCGCAGGCCGTGACCTGGCCCCGGACCGATGAGCGGGATGCCGCCAGGTGAATATTCATACAGTAGATATTTGCCCCTTACCCGGCATCGCCCTAGAATGGCCCGATGCGCACAGACGACCTCTCTCTCCTGCTGAATTCCCTCAACGATGCCCAACGCCAGGCCGTAGCGGCCACGCTCGGGCGTCAACTGGTGCTTGCCGGCGCCGGTTCCGGTAAAACCCGCGTGCTGGTACACCGCATCGCCTGGCTGATCCAGGTCGAGCAGGCATCACCGCACTCGATCCTGTCGGTGACGTTCACCAACAAGGCCGCAGCAGAAATGCGCCAGCGGATCGAGCAACTGTTGGGCATCAACCCGGCAGGCATGTGGGTCGGCACCTTCCACGGCCTGGCCCATCGCCTGTTGCGGGCCCACTGGCAGGAAGCGCGGCTGGTGCAGAACTTCCAGATCCTCGACAGCGACGACCAGCAGCGCCTGATCAAGCGGGTCATGCGCGAGTTGGGCCTGGACGAGCAGAAGTGGCCGGCACGCCAGGCCCAGTGGTTCATCAACGGGCAGAAAGACGAAGGCCTGCGCCCGCAGCATATCCAGGCGGGGGGCGACCTGTTCCTGGCGACCATGCGCGAGGTCTATACGGCCTACGAGCAGGCGTGCGAGCGCGCCGGTGTCATCGATTTCTCCGAACTGCTGCTTCGCGCCCTGGACCTGTGGCGTGACCACCCGGGCCTGCTGGAGCACTATCAACGACGCTTCCGCCACGTGCTGGTGGACGAGTTCCAGGATACCAACGCCGTGCAGTACGCCTGGTTGCGCCTGCTGGCACGCGGTGGCGACAGCCTGATGGCGGTAGGCGATGACGACCAGTCGATCTACGGCTGGCGCGGCGCCAAGATCGAAAACATCCACCAGTACACCGCCGACTTCCCCGACGCCGAAATGATCCGCCTGGAGCAGAACTACCGCTCCACCGGCGGCATCCTCAAGGCGGCCAACGCGCTGATCGCCAACAACAGCGGGCGCCTGGGCAAGGAACTGTGGACCGACATGGGCGAAGGCGAACCACTGACCCTGTACGCG
This sequence comes from Pseudomonas sp. 22515, assembly GCF_052044625.1. Taxonomy (NCBI): domain Bacteria; kingdom Pseudomonadati; phylum Pseudomonadota; class Gammaproteobacteria; order Pseudomonadales; family Pseudomonadaceae; genus Pseudomonas; species Pseudomonas sp. 22515. The sequence goes on along the minus strand of NZ_JBQENN010000012.1, from coordinate 60,409 downwards.
GCCTACAACGAGCACGACGAAGCGCGCTATGTCGTGGAAACCATCGAGAGCCTGGTCAAGCAGGGTAATGCGCGCAACGAGATCGCCATCCTGTACCGTTCCAACGCCCAGTCGCGCGTGCTGGAAGAGGCCCTGCTGCGCGAACGCATCCCCTACCGCATCTATGGCGGCCAGCGCTTCTTCGAGCGCGCCGAAATCAAGAATGCCATGGCTTACCTGCGCCTGATCGAAGGGCGTGGCAACGATGCCGCTCTGGAGCGGGTGATCAACGTGCCGCCGCGCGGTATTGGCGAAAAAACCGTCGAAGCCATCCGCGAGCACGCCCGTCACAGCCAGCTGTCCATGTGGGAGGCCATGTGCCAGCTGCTCGCCGCCAAAGCCCTGAAGGGCCGCGCCGCCAGTGCCCTGGGGGCCTTTATCGAGCTGATCGAGGGGCTGGCCGCCAAGGTTGTGGACATGCCGCTGCATACCATGACCCAGACCACCATCGAACAGTCCGGCCTGATCACCTATCACCAGGAAGAAAAAGGTGAAAAGGGCCAGGCACGCGTAGAAAACCTTGAGGAACTGGTCAGTGCGGCACGCAACTTCGAGTCCACCGACGAAGACGCCGACCTGTCCCCGCTCTCGGCCTTCCTTGGCCACGCCTCACTCGAAGCTGGCGATACTCAGGCTGACGAGCATGAAGACAGCATCCAGCTGATGACCCTGCACAGCGCCAAAGGCCTGGAGTTCCCCTATGTGTTCCTGGTGGGCATGGAAGAAGGCTTGTTCCCGCACAAGATGAGCCTGGAAGAACCCGGCCGTCTGGAAGAGGAACGACGCCTGGCCTATGTAGGCATCACCCGCGCCATGCGCCAGCTGGTCATGACCTATGCCGAAACACGCCGCCTTTATGGCAGCGAGACTTACAACAAGGTGTCGCGTTTCGTGCGTGAAATTCCGGCCGGCCTGGTTCAGGAAGTACGCCTGTCCAACAGTGTCAGCCGCCCGTTCGGCGGGGCCAAGACGGCCACCAACAGCAACCTGTTCGCCAATGCCAGCATTCCGCAGACCGCGTTCAACCTTGGCCAGCGTGTGCAGCATGCGGTATTCGGCGAAGGCGTAATCCTCAACTTCGAGGGTTCTGGCGCTCAGGCGCGGGTGCAGGTGAATTTTGCCGAAGGTAGCAAATGGCTGATGCTGGGGTATGCCAAGCTCGAGGCTGTCTAAGCCCACAAGGGTCGGGCCTGCCAACTTTGTAACATCAGGCAAAAGCTCGAAACACTATGTCGCTGGTCATGTGCCCGGGAACCTGTGCACCATGACGCGCGTGCAATCCACAACAGGGGATATCCCACTTATGCAACGTTTTCTTAGCATCGCACTGGCGCTCTGCGTCGGCCTGACGCTGAGCCTGGACGCCAGCGCCAAGCGTTTCGGCGGCGGCAAGAGCTCGGGCTCCGCGCCTATCCACCAGACCCGCCAGGCTACGCCAACCACGCCTGCTGCCGCGCCGACCGCACCTGGCCGTGCACCGGCTGCCGCCAGCGGTGCTTCGCGCTGGTTGGGCCCACTGGCCGGCCTCGCCGCCGGTGGCCTGCTGGCTTCCATGTTCATGGGCGACGGTTTCGAAGGCTTCCAGATCATGGACTTCCTGATCGTGGCGCTCATCGCCTTCCTCGTGTTCCGCTTCATCGCCGCGCGCCGCCGCCAACAGCAGCCACAAATGGCCATGCCAGGCCATGCGCCGATGCAGCGTGAGGCTCACGCGCAGCCTGCCCAGCCTTCGATTTTCGGGGGTTCGGCCGCACCTGCTGCCGCAGCCGCACCGGTGATCAACGCCCCGGCCTGGTTCAACGAGCAGAGCTTCCTGGCGGCAGCCCGTAACCACTTCCAGTCGCTGCAGCAGCACTGGGATGCCAATGAAATGGACAAGATCAGCGAGTTCGTTACCCCGCAAATGCTTGAGTTCCTCAAGCGTGAGCGTGCTGAACTGGGTGATGGCTTCCAGTCCACCTACATCGATAACCTGGAAGTGCAACTGGACGGTGTCGAAGACCGCGCCGACCGCACCGACGCGACCCTGACCTTCCGTGGCGTGTCGAAGAATTCGCGCTTCGACCAGGGCGAAGTGTTCAGCGAAAGCTGGCACATGGTTCGCGCCCAAGGCGAGAACCAGCCTTGGCTGGTAGCCGGTATCCGTCAAAACGGCTAATCGCTGCGTGCTAAACAGAGAACCCCGGGCTTGCCCGGGGTTTTTGCTTTTGCCAAAGTGGGCTACTAGGGTATAAGGCGCAGCGTTGTCATCTAGGTCAGAGGAAGTGAACCGTGGAAGAAGTGATCGAACAACTCCGTGAAGCGAATGAGCCAGTACCAGTGCCCCTGGAGCTTCCCGATGAAGACCAGCTGGTAGAGATCGAAGAACAGCTGTTCATCAATATTCCATTCGTGTTCAAAGAGTTTCTGCTGACCGTAAGTGATGTGGTTTACGGCTCCCTTGAGCCTGTTACCGTCACTGATCCGCAGTCGCACACCTACCTGCCAGATGTGGCCTCCAACGCCTGGGATGCCGGCGTACCGCGTGACCTGATTCCGCTGTGCCAGGACGGCGACAATTACTATTGCGTCGAAGAGGACGGCACCGTGGTGCTGTGGGATGCCGAAGAGGAAATTGTCGGCGAAGACAGTTGGGAATCGGTGTGGCACTGGGCGCGAGATGTTTGGCTGGAGAGCTGATCGCTAGCACTTATAGAGAAGCTCGCGATCTGAGTCAGTAACAATGACGTCTCAGCGCCTCAAGATCGTTAAAATCGCCAGGCCTTCTGCGCCTGGCGACATCGCTGTAGCCCCATCTCCTCGGGCGGGCGGGCGGGATACCTTGCCCAAGGCGTAACCCCCTCAGTGCGAGTTTTCGCGACTGTTCTCCAGCGTCTCTAGCAACGCGATCTGCATGCGCGTGTGCACGCGGATAAACCAGCGCCACAACAACGCCACCACCACCGCAGCTACCACGGCAATCACCAGCAGCAATTCGCTGGTGGGCAGAATGCTGGCGGACAATGCCGACAACAGCAGGAAAATCACCAGCAGCGACAACAGCGGGATCACTTCGGCGATCACACGGCGCACGCGCTGGGTATGTCGCCCGGCCATTTCCGGCTTCACGCCCATCTCTGCCAGCAGCATCGAGAGTGCCTTTAGCTTGCGGTACGCAGCGATCAGGAATGGCAGTGACAGCAACAAAGCAGCCCCCCATATGACGGCCTTCTGCTGGCTGACATCGCTGACCCACTCACTGAGCCAATTGCCGATACGCCCTGCAAAGTAGCCGCCACTGAAGAAGATGGCGATCACCAGCGCCAGGTTCACCCCAACCTGCAACAGGATACGCCGGATCATCGCCGCCAGCATGGCACTCTCGCCCTGCGGCTGGATGTTGCGTAACCACTCGCCATACAACGACAACACGCGTGCGAGGCGGGCGGGCACCACATTGCCCAGTTTCTGCGACAACGGGTCAGCCGCGCGGATCAGATAGGGTGTCAGCAACGTGGTGATTGCCGATACCGCCACCGCCACCGGGTAAAGGAAGTCGCTGGTCACCTGCAGGGTCATGCCCAGCGCGGCAATGATGAAGGAGAACTCGCCGATCTGCGAAAGCCCCATGCCCACACGCAAAGACGTACGCCCGTCATTGCCGGCAATGAACGCCCCCATGCCGCAAGACAGCATTTTGCCCAGCACCACCGCCAGGGTGATGACAACGATAGGCCAGGCATAGTCGATCAGTACCTGAGGGTCGATCATCAGGCCGATGGCGACAAAGAAGATGGCACTGAACAGGTCGCGTACAGGCTCGATCAGGCGTTCGATCTTCAGCAACTGGCGTGATTCGGCCATGATCGCGCCAATCAGGAAAGCGCCTAACACCATGCTGTACTCCAGCTTCACAACCAGCAGGCAGAAGCCGAAACACAGGCCCAGAACAGTGATCAGCAACATTTCGTTGCTTTCGAACTTGGCGACATAGGCCAGTAACCGCGGTACCAGCAAAATACCGATGACCAAGGCGACAATCATGAACAGCGACAGCTTGCCGACAGTGGAGAACACTTCGCCCGAACTGACCGTGCCGCTGACCGCGATGCCCGACAGCAGGGCAATGATACCGATACCCAGAATGTCCTCGACGATCAGCACGCCGAAGATCAGCTGGGCAAAGCGCTCGTTCTTCATCTTCAAGTCGTTGAGCGCCTTGACGATGATGGTGGTGGAGGAAATGGCCAGAATGGCGCCCAGGAACAGTGAATCCATGGTGCTCCAGCCAAACCAGCGGCCAATCTCGAAACCGATCCAGATCATCAGGACGATTTCCAGGAACGCTGCGATGAACGCCGTGGCACCGACCTTGAACAGCTTGCGCAAGCTGAACTCGAGCCCCAGGCAGAACATCAGGAAGATCACCCCCAGTTCGGCGAGGGTCTTGATGGTGTCTTCGTCATGAATCAGGCCGAACGGCGGAGTGTGCGGGCCAATGATGAAGCCGGCGACAATGTAGCCCAGCACCACCGGCTGCTTGAAACGGTGAAAAAGAATGGTGACCACGCCAGCGACCAGCATGATGACTGCCAGGTCCTGGATGAAGCTGATGGCATGCATGGCGTGATACTCCTTTTCTCGTCTTGTGAATGCCTGGGCAGACCGCTCCTCTGCCGAGGCAAACCTGAGCGAGCAGCAAGTACATACTGTATTGAATCTGGGAACACCCATGTTGCATGGGCGTACTCAGGTTAACATCGCGCTCCGCCGCAAAAAGCCAGTGCAATATGCAGAAACAGATCGGCTGGAAAAGCGCCGCTGATGGCATGATCAGCGTGACGATGATGCGCCAGCCAACGTCCCGTATCAGCAAGGCACATTCAAAAGAGGGGAACAGCAGTGTCAGCAGATAACGCCCTCCATTCGCCCGATTCAGCGCAACCTCACCGTGAGCACACTATGGAACCTGGAAACGCCCAGCTGAGCATGACCGTCCTGATGACCCCGGACATGGCCAACTTTTCTGGCAACGTACATGGCGGCACCCTGCTCAAGTACCTCGACGAAGTGGCTTATGCATGCGCCAGCCGTTATGCCGGCAGTTATGTGGTGACCCTGTCGGTCGACCAGGTGATCTTCCGTGAACCCGTGCACGTGGGTGAACTGGTGACCTTCCTGGCGTCGGTCAACTACACCGGCAACACTTCGATGGAAGTTGGCATCAAAGTCGTGACCGAGAACATTCGCGAGCGCTCGGTGCGCCATTCCAACAGCTGCTTCTTCACCATGGTCGCGGTCGACGACAACCGCCGCCCGGTGCCGGTGCCACCACGCCAGCCGCACAGCAGCGAAGAAAAGCGCCGCTTCCTGCAAGGCCAGCAGCGCCGGCAGATCCGCCAGGAACTGGAAAAGCGCTATCAGGACTTGAAAACCGACGCCATTTAAAGCGCCAGTAACTGCGCTTCGAAGCGCACCCGTGGGTGCGCAATGCGGTCCTGGGCCCGTACCAACTGCAATTCGTAGCTGGCGCAGGCCTGGGTTTCCAGCAGCACTTCATGCACTGCCGCAGCCGTGAATTCGAATGCCTGCACCCAGCTGTCGCCGAGCAGCACACGCGCCAGGAACAAGCCTGAGGTCAGGTCACCCACCCCCACCGGCTGACGCGGAAACGCCAGCAGTGGGCGGCGCAAGTGCCAGCTGTGCTCGGCGGTCACCAGCAACATTTCGAACTGTTCTTCGGCCCGCCCGGGGTACGCCAGGTGCTTGACCAGTACAACCTGCGGCCCACGCTGCAGCAGGCTGCGCGCCATGTTCACGCAATCCTCCAGCGACTGGGCGCGGCGCCCACAGAAGCTGTCCAGCTCCAACTGGTTGGGGCACAGGATGTCCGCTGTGGCTGCAGCCTCGTCAAGCAGAAACTCACTGACTTCGGGCGGCACGATGCAGCCCTTTTCCGGGTGCCCCATGACCGGGTCGCACAGGTATAACGCTTTTGGGTTTACCGCCTTGATCCGCTCGACGCCGGCCAGGATCGCTCGCCCTTGTTCGGCACTGCCCAGGTAGCCGGAAAGCACTGCATCGCAGTGGCCCAGCTCGCCGATATTGGAAATGCCTTCCACCAACGCAGGAATTTGCGCTGGGGCAAGCACTTCACCCGCCCACTGGCCATACTGTGTGTGATTGGAGAACTGCACGGTATTGAGTGGCCAGGCATTGACCCCGATACGCTGCATGGGGAATACCGCGGCGCTGTTGCCGGCGTGGCCGAACACCACGTGGGACTGAATGGCGAGCAGGTGCGGGGTACGTTTCATGCGGGAGGTTTCCAAAGCTGTTTCTAGGATTGTGCGCAGCGCAGTATGAACTCGATTGCTACCTGTACGACAGGCCAGGAACGCAGTTAAGCTGGATCTACCTGTTTGGAGCATATGCAAATGTTGACCCTGGAGAACCTCTTCGTCCTGATGCTGGTAGCCACGGCAGGCGCCTGGTTGTGGCACAACCATGGGTTGCGTGAAAAGGCCCTGGAACGGGTCAAACAGCATTGCGCCAAACTCGACCTGGAGTTGCTTGACGATGCCGTAGCGCTCAAGCGCATCGCCTTTGTCCGGGATGCCAATGGCCGCAAGCGCCTGGCACGCGTCTATGCCTTCGAATTCACCGTCACGGGTGAGCAACGTCACCCCGGCACCGCGACCCAGTTCGGCGCCCACAGTGTGCAGATCGAGCTGGCGCCCTACCCGTTCGAAATCAAGACCCCACCGCGCGCCGACAACGTCATAGAGATGCAGCAATGGCGCCAGGAGCATAACCGCTGGCGCAACTGATCAACTGACGCGACATTCATCCAACCCGGCTTGCAATGCGGGTTGCGGTTGCGGCTGATCGAAAATCAGCTCGATACGCGTGTCCTTCCGCCAGTCGCTGGGCTCCCAAGCGGGCATATCCCCATTCAGCCCATTGAATGACCACCATCCCTCCATGCTGTGGATAACTCCCTTGGCCCGTCGCCATGGCCAAGCACACAAGAAAGCCTTTAGCCGCTGTGGATAAAACTGTTGGCCGGGGTGCCACCGCCAGCCAATACTCCAACCACCCTCCCCCTGCTGGGCAAGGCAAATCGGTTGACTCGGGTCAGCCCACAGTGCTGCTGGATCGATTCCAGGATTGTCGACAATCCTGTTTTTCAAGAATGGGCTGTCAACAATCTGTGGGGATACCGTCGGGAGGCCGGACAAAGGCAACTGCCCCTGCACGGTCCACATGATCTTCTTTTCTTTAAATTTATTACTTATCAACAACTTATGTATTTCATCCACAGCCTCTGACTTATTGAAAACCACGCTTTCAGAGGCGTTGAAAGCCTGCTGTTGAGCCTCTGGCAGAGGCTCGTTTCGAGCCATGGCCTGGGCATCCACAACCATCATGAGTGGCTGAATTGTCAGCACTCCAACCCAAGGCGCTTGTTGCAGCTGAGCCAGCAGCTGCAAGGGATGGCCCAGGCCGGAAGGTTCGATAAACAGCCGGTCAGGCCGCGATTTGCGCAGCAGTCGTCCCAGGCCCACCTGGAACGGCATGCCGTTGACGCAGCACAGGCAGCCCCCTGCGACCTCGCCGATGGCGATGCCGTCTTCGTCACGGCTGAGTAAGGCCGCATCCAGGCCGACAAGGCCGAACTCGTTGATCAATACCGCCCAGCGCTCGTTGGCTGGGCGCTGAGCCAGCAAGTGACGGATCAGCGTGGTCTTGCCAGCACCAAGCGGGCCGGCAATTACATGGGTGGGAATGTTCTGCAGCATGGGGTGGCTTCAGGCGGCGGTGATGCCTCACTATGCGCCGTCAGGCCAGCCAGTCAAGGCTGAGCAGCAAACGCCCCCGCTGCGTAGAAGGGGACCGATGCACCAGGCCTGCCCCTTCGTTACCCTGCCATTTTTCGCCTTTAAGTACCGCAACCTCGGCGGCCTGCAGGTGTTGGATGTTATCCACAGGTGGCTGAGCTGTGTGTAACTCTCCACGACAGCTATCCCGCTCTTGCAACCACTCACTACCTGGGCCGACGTAAGTGGTGAGCAAGCGCAACGGTACGTTATCCACATGGAAGCGTGGGCACATCGGAGCGTTCAACACGCGCAAGCGCAAACCGACCCGTCGTGCGCCAACCAGACAGGTATAAGCCGCCACCAACCACGTCACATCAGCAACGAAAGCTTCATACCCATGCAAATCCGCCGCTTCACGCAGCAGATCTGGCAATACCGGCTTCTGCTCCTCGTTCACATCAATCACCCGCTGATCAGCCAAGGGCTGGCCAAGGCTGATCACCAGTGCGGCAAAGTCCTCCAGTTGTGCCGGCAAGCGCCGCCGCCAGACGGCCAGGTTCACGCCATCCTGCAGCACTTCGGCCAGCACTTGAGGCGTCTCGCCAAACACCTGAAAGATATCCACAGGTCGGTGAGCCAGGTTCATGCTGCCGCTTCCTCATGCCATGGGCCAAATGGGTCAGGTAAACGCAGCCAGCCCATGTGACCCAAGCCCATTTCTTGATCCGTCAACAGGCATGCATCCAGGGCTGTGGATAATTTTTCGACGTCGATATTCTGCCCAATAAACACCAACTCCTGCCGGCAGTCACCGGTGTCGGTGGTCCAGTGTTTCAAGATCGCATTCGTGTTATCCACATCCTGTGGCCACTGCTCGCGTGGCACGAAGCGCCACCAGCGGCCAGCCAGACCATGGCGCATCATGCCGCCCGCTTGCGACCAGCTGCCAGCTTCCTGATATTTGCTGGCCAACCAGAAAAACCCTTTGGAACGCAGCAGCCTTCCGTTTTCCCAGTCCTTGTGGATAAAGTCGTAAAAGCGCTGTGGATGAAGCGGGCGTCGGGCCTGCCAGGTCATGGCCGCGATTCCGTACTCTTCGGTTTCTGGTACATGTTCACCGCGCAGCTCCTGCAACCAGCCTGGTGCCTGGGCCGCTTGATCGAAGTCGAACAGCCCGGTGTTGAGGATCCGTGCCAGCGGCACTTGGCCCATGACCATGGGTACGATCTGCGCCCGGGCATTGAGGCTGCGCAAAATGGCGATGAGTTCTTCGCGCTCATGTTGGCTGATCAGGTCGATCTTGCTCAGCAGCAGTACATCTGCGAACTCGACCTGTTCGATCAGCAAATCACTGATCGACCGCTCGTCTTCTTCGCCCAACGTTTCACCACGGCTGGCCAGGCTCTCTGCTGCTTGATAGTCGCGCAGGAAGTTCAAGCCATCGACCACGGTGACCATGGTGTCCAGTCGCGCCATATCGGACAGACTGCGACCCAGCTCGTCACGGAAAGTGAAGGTCTCAGCCACTGGCAGTGGCTCAGAGATACCGGTGGATTCGATCAACAAATAATCGAAACGTCCCTCTTCGGCCAGCCGTGCAACCTCCTCAAGCAGGTCTTCGCGCAACGTGCAGCAAATGCAGCCGTTGCTCATCTCGACCAGTTTCTCCTCAGCGCGGTTGAGGCTGACATTGCGCTGCACCTCACTGGCATCGATGTTGATTTCACTCATATCGTTGACGATTACCGCCACCCGCAGGTTGTCGCGGTTGCGCAGCACATGGTTGAGCAGCGTGCTCTTGCCGGCGCCCAAAAAGCCGGACAGCACGGTGACGGGAAGACGATTGGACATGGCGAACCCCTTCAGGCAGACGCATTCGAAGCGATGCATTGCACAATGTTATAAAGTAACAATACAATTTCGCCAAGTGGTTCTCGACGGACGAGTGCTCACAGGGGATGAAAAATGAATCTGCCACGCGTCATGGCATTGCTGGTGCTCACCATGCCTGCCTCGCTGTTGGCCATGCCGCAAAACGGTGCATTGGCCCTTTGTACGCGAAGCGCGACGCTGCTCGCTTGCCAGGACGGCAAAGGCAACTACTACAGCGTGCGCACCGAAGGCAGCACGTTCTACCTTCGCGGCTATGACTTCAGCAGCCGCCGACTATGGGCGCAAACCAACAGCCGCTATGGCACGTTGACTTTTTTTACCGGCCTGGCCAGCAACGGTGAGGCCTGGGTGGGTTACAGCCGCCGAGTAGGCTGGACCACCTTGAACCGCGTATCGAGTTCCAGCGGGGAGCGCTTCAAGCTGCATTGCAGCTTGATCGAGGGCTGCCGTTGATGCCTTCTTTTGTTTTGAAGGCTTTGCCTCTACTGCCGCCTATTCGCACATCAGCTTCGAGCGCTTGCTGAAACGCCTGCCTTGATCAGCCTTTTTCAGGCCGAAAAGCTATGCGGTAACCGCGTCGAGGCTAGGATTGAAAATGAAATGTTCCACGTGGAACTATTCGTTTCCCTACCGACTTCTGGAACTGGCCATGCTCGGCTGCTCGAACGGCAACTGAGGCTGCATGCCCACGACGCGGTTGTCACCAGCCAGTGGCAATGGGACTTCAGCTGCGCGGTTTGACCGTCCCGCAGTCATTGCCTAGCCACACCGCACGCGTGTTCATGCTGCCTTGCTGCTGCACACCCGAAGCGTTGAACGTGCCACTGACCTGGGTGGTGAATTCCCGATCACTGAGAAATGTAGCCTGGCCACTACCCTGTGCCTTCGGGCAGCTGAACTGGAATTTCCACACGTTACCGGTACGGTCGGTAATCTTCTGAGTGCAGCCCGATTTCGGGTCCTGCAGCGGAATATCATTCGTTGCCACCTGTTCTGGTGTCAGGCACGAACGCACACCCTTGCCACCTACACTGACCCCTTGTTTGGCCAACACCCCCTCCATCATTGCGCGCTGCTCTGGCGGCAGGTTCTTCAACTGGCCAAGCATGAATTCCATGTCGGGTAGCGGCTTGCCATCGACCTGCATGTTGCTGGTGGTCAGCTCCCACAACCCCGGTTGCAGCATCTGGGCTTGCACCAGCGGACTGCTCATGCCTAGGGCCAACGCCAACAGTGGCAGACGAATCTTCATGGACGAACGCTCCTGGAAAAAAACCGGTCAAACGGGCCGGACTGAGCCTTAGACGCCAAATCCGCCTGCGGGTTGCAGGCGGACCGGGAACGTGTTCTGTTACCTCAAGTGTACTCGGCAAGCAGGATGCATATGGATTACCACAGCCCCTACTTCTTTGGTTACCTACTCGGCATGATCCATCTGCTGGGTATAGTCGCCGCACTGCATGCGCTGTTCACCGTGCGGACAGCTCAGGGAGCCATTGCGTGGGCGATGCCCTTGCTCTTCATCCCCTACCTCACCTTGATCCCCTACCTGATCTTCGGCGCCCGCTCGTTCTACGCCTACATCAAGGCTCGGCGTCAGGCCAACCAGGAAATGCACGTGGCCATGGCCAACCTCAACTGGCGACCTTGGGTTGAAGAAGCCCTTACCGCCCGCGAGTCCGAAAGCTACGCAGCGTTGCGGGCGATGCCCAAGCTGGGTCGCATGCCATGCCTGGCAAATAACCAGGTAAAACTGCTGATCAATGGCAAGGCCACCTTCGATGCCATATTCGCAGCCATCGAAAAAGCACGCGATGTGGTATTGGTGCAGTTCTTCATCATTCATGACGACACCCTCGGCAAGGCACTGCAGCAACTCTTGCTACGCAAAGCCGCCGAAGGCGTGCAGGTGTTCGTGCTGTACGACCGTGTCGGCAGCCACGCCTTGCCGGCCAGCTACAGCCAGATGCTGCGTGACGGCGGCGTGCAGATCCATGCATTCGCCACCCGTCGCGGCTGGTTCAACCGCTTCCAGGTGAACTTCCGCAACCATCGCAAGATTGTGGTGGTGGATGGCTTGCTCGGCTTCATTGGCGGTCACAACGTGGGAGACGAGTATTTGGGTGAACACCCACAGCTTTCACCCTGGCGTGACACCCACGTACAGATCAGCGGGCCGGTACTGGCCTGCCTGCAAGAGTCGTTCGCCGAGGACTGGTATTGGGCCACGCGCCAGCTCCCGCCGCTGATCCTGCCCGATACGTACCCGGACAACGGTGTGCTGTGTCAGGCCTTGGCCAGCGGCCCGGCAGACCCACAAGAAACCTGCTCGCTGTTCTTCCTTGAGGCGATTCATTCGGCCACCCGCAGGGTGTGGATCACCAGCCCCTACTTCATCCCTGACGAGGCCGTGTTCGCCGCCTTGCGGCTGGCGGTACTACGAGGAGTCGATGTGCGGGTGCTCATCCCGTCACGGCCGGACCACCGCATCGTCTACGCCGCCTCCAGCCTGTTTGCCTTCGAAGCGGTGCGCGCGGGGGTACGTATGTTCCGTTACCAACCCGGGTTTCTGCATCAGAAGGTGGTGCTGGTGGATGATGACGTCAGCGCGATTGGGAGTGCCAACCTGGACAACCGCTCGTTCCGTCTGAACTTCGAGATTACCCTGCTGACAGTCGATCGCGGCTTCGCCGACCAGGTCGAGCACATGCTCCACGAAGACTTCGAACACGCGCGGGAAATTACTGCAGAAGACACCCAAGACACCCATCGACTACAGCAATTGGGGATGCGGATTGCGCGGCTGATATCGCCGATTCTTTAGGCTGAGTACACCCGTTCAAAGCGGCCTTCTCGCGCTAAAGGCCGCTCCTGCAAAGCTGCGACACTTACGATTTCAGCGGTACAAATCTTCCCGCGTCCAAGGCAGGTCATGATGCCCGTCGGCGTATGGCTTCACGGCCAATATCTGGTGCAGGTTGATCCAGCCCTTCTGAAAGGCGTAGGCACACCCGGCCAAGTACAAACGCCAGATCCGCAGGGTCTTCTCAGGCACCAGCGCGGCCGCCTTGTGCAACTGGTTCTCCAGGTTCTCGCTCCAGTGGTGCAAGGTTTTAGCGTAGTGCAGGCGCAGGCTCTCCACGTCCACCACCTCCAGCCCGGCTTCACAGATACTGGCGCTGATCATCGACAGGTGCGGCAGTTCGCCGTGGGGGAATACATAACGATCGATGAACTCACCCGCCCCGCGCCCGACCGGTCGGCCATCGACGTGCTTGGCAGTGATGCCGTGGTTCATCACCAGCCCCCCTTCCCTCACCGCCCCGAACAGCTTCTGGCAGTACAGCGCCAGGTTGGCATGCCCGACATGCTCGAACATACCCACGCTGACAACCTTGTCGAAGCGACCATCCTGGGGTAGATCGCGGTAATCGAGAATCTGCAGGTCGACCTTGTCGGCAAGCCCTTCCGCTTGCACACGCTTGCGGCCGAGCTTCAATTGCTCCTTGCTCAGGGTAATGCCGAACACCTTGGCGCCATATTCACGGGCAGCGAACCGCGCCAGCCCGCCCCAGCCACAGCCAACATCGAGCAGGTAGTCACCGGCATCCAGGCGCAGTTTGCGGCACAGGTGGTCGAACTTGTCCTGCTGCGCCTGGTCGAGCGTATTGTCCGGCTCACGGAAGTAGGCGCAAGAATAGGCCATGTCCTGGTCCAGCCAAAGCTGGTAGAACGCGTTGGACACGTCATAGTGGTAGGAGATGGCTTTGGCGTCGGTGCTCTTGTCATGAGACACACGTGGCGGCGGCGTTTCATCCTCATCCGCCAGCAGCGCTTCGCTCAGCTCGTCGCACACGCGGATGGCCTCACCGATATCGCCTTCCAGCTCCAGCTTGCCTTCGACGAATGCGGTGCCTAGCTGGTCCATGCTTGGGTGGGTCAACTGGCTGATCAGCTGCGGCTCCTTCACCAGAATGGTGACCTGAGGACTAGGCCCAAGATCAAACTGGTTACCGTCCCACAGCTTCAGCCTCAGCGGCAGATGCAAGCTCTGCAATGCAGGTGGAAGTTGAGCAAGCATGAAACACCCCTCCTGTCCGTAATTGGCCACGACGCCTAATATTTCGAACGTCACCGGATCAGAGTAGTTCATCTGTAGGATGTTTCCTCTAAGCAAGACCTTGGTCTAGAACCAACTGATCTTATCCACACAGCAGATTGTATACAATCACTGCATCTCAGCTTAACCTTGTGCCCTCTCGCGCTTCTACATCCTGGAGTTGAACCCATGAAATCCTATGACGTGGTGATCATCGGCGGTGGCCCTGGCGGCTACAACGCAGCCATCCGTGCTGGCCAGTTGGGCCTGAGCGTTGCCTGCGTGGAAGGCCGCTCGACCTTGGGCGGTACCTGCCTGAACGTCGGCTGCATGCCATCCAAGGCGCTGCTGCATGCTTCGGAGCTTTACGAAGCTGCCAGCGGTGACGAGTTCGCCCACCTCGGTATCGAAGTAAAGCCCACCCTCAACCTCGCCCAGATGATGAAACAGAAGGACGAGAGCGTGACAGGCCTGACCAAGGGCATCGAATACCTGTTTCGCAAGAACAAGGTCGAGTGGATCAAAGGCTGGGGCCGCCTGGATGGCATCGGCAAGGTCGTGGTCAAGGCCGAAGACGGTAGCGAAACCGCGTTGCAGGCCAAGGACATCGTCATTGCCACCGGCTCTGAGCCCACCCCTCTGCCAGGTGTGACCGTCGACAACCAGCGCATCATCGACTCGACCGGCGCGCTGTCGCTGCCGCAAGTGCCCAAGCACCTGGTCGTCATCGGTGCTGGCGTGATCGGTCTTGAGCTGGGTTCGGTCTGGCGCCGCCTGGGTAGCCAGGTCACTGTCATCGAATACCTGGACCGCATCTGCCCAGGCACTGACACGGAAACGGCCAAGACCCTGCAGAAGGCGCTCGCCAAGCAAGGCATGGTGTTCAAGCTGGGCAGTAAAGTGACTCAGGCTACCGCAGGTGCCGATGGCGTCAGCCTGACGCTGGAGCCTGCCGCCGGTGGTACCGCAGAATCGCTGCAAGCCGATTACGTGTTGGTGGCTATCGGCCGCCGCCCTTATACAAAAGGGCTGAACCTGGAAAGCGTGGGCCTGGAAGCCGACAAGCGCGGCATGCTCAGCAACGAGCACCACCGTACCTCAGTGCCGGGTGTCTGGGTGATTGGCGACGTCACTTCGGGCCCAATGCTGGCGCACAAGGCCGAAGACGAAGCGGTGGCCTGTATCGAACGCATCGCCGGCAAGCCCCACGAGGTCAACTACAACCTCATCCCTGGCGTGATCTATACCCGCCCGGAGATGGCCACCGTGGGCAAGACTGAAGAGCAGCTCAAGGCCGAAGGGCGTGCCTACAAGGTTGGCAAGTTCCCCTTCACCGCCAACAGCCGTGCCAAGATCAACCACGAGACCGAAGGCTTCGCCAAGGTCATCGCCGATGCCGAAACCGATGAAGTACTGGGTGTGCACCTGGTGGGCCCAAGCGTCAGCGAGATGATTGGTGAGTTCTGCGTGGCTATGGAGTTCTCGGCCTCGGCAGAAGATATCGCCCTCACCTGCCACCCTCACCCGACGCGCTCCGAGGCCCTGCGCCAGGCGGCGATGAATGTGGATGGCATGGCCATGCAAATCTGACGAGCCCCATTCGCTGCGTCAGGCCATGCCCTTGCCTTCGGCATTCGCTTTGCGGGCATACAGGGATAGAGCCGCCTTCAATTCCGGCCGGCTCTATCTTCAGGTATCAAGTCACAGCCAAGCCTTGATCTGCGCGCTCACTGCATCGGTGGAGATACCGTAGCGGTCATGCAGCGTCGGCAGAGCGCCGGCATCGAGGAAGGCATCGGGCAAGGCGATCTGGCGGAATGTCGGCGTTACCCCGTTGCGCAGCAGCAGGCCCGCCACCGCTTCGCCCAGGCCGCCGATGATCGAATGGTTTTCGGCGGTGACCACCAACCGTCCGGACTTGCGTGCCTCAGCCAGAATCGTCTGTTCGTCCAGTGGCTTGATGGTGGGTACGTGCAGTACTGCCACATCGACGCCATCCTTCTGCAACTGCGCTGCGGCCTCTAGCGAACGCATGGTCATCAGACCGGTGGAAATGATCAGCACGTCCTTTCCGGTGCGCAGGGTCTTGGCCTTGCCGATCTCGAACTTGTAGCCATATTCGTCCAATACCAGCGGCACGTTGCCGCGCAGCAGGCGCATGTACACCGGTCCCTGATGGGCGGCGATGGCAGGCACCGCCTGCTCGATCTCCAGAGCGTCGCATGGGTCGACGATCATCAGGTTCGGCATGGCGCGGAAGATTGCCAGATCATCCGTTGCCTGGTGGCTGGGGCCGTAACCGGTGGTCAAGCCCGGCAACCCGCAGACGATCTTGACGTTGAGGTTCTCCTCGGCGATGGCCATGCAGATAAAATCATAGGCCCTGCGCGAGGCGAATACCGCGTACGTGGTGGCGAACGGCACGCAGCCTTCGCGTGCCATGCCAGCGGCTGCACTCATCAGCAATTGCTCGGCCATACCCATCTGATAAAAACGGTCCGGGTGCGCCTTCGCGAAAATGTGCAGGTCGGTGTACTTGGACAGGTCCGCCGACAGGCCGACGATGTCCGAACGCTGTTCGGCCAGTGCCGCCAACGCATGGCCGAATGGCGCTGAACGGGTGGCCTGGCCCTCGGCAGCGATCGAAGCGATCATGGCCGAGGTTGTCAGGCGCTTCTTGCCGGTTTCGGTAGTGTTTACGCGGCTCATACAGTTCTCCCGACCTGAAGGTTTTGCAATGCCAGATCCCACTCGTTTTCATCGACGCGGATGAAGTGGGTTTTTTCACGTGACTCGAGAAAGTCCACACCCTTGCCCATCTTGGTATCGCAGATGATGACCCGCGGCTGTGCCCCTTGATGGTTGCGTGCGGCGTCGAACGCGGCGACCAGGGCGCCGATGTCGTTGCCGTCCACGCGCTGGGTAAACCAGCCAAACGCCTGCCAACGGTCAACGATGGGCTCGAAGGCCAGCACTTCGCTGGAGTAGCCGTCGGCTTGCTGGTTGTTGACGTCGACGATTGCGATGAGGTTGTTCAGTTTCCAATGTGAGGCCGACATCGCGGCTTCCCAGGTTGAACCCTCGTTCAATTCGCCGTCCGAGAGCAGGTTGTAGACAAACGAATCCGAGTTCTTGCGTTTCAGGCCCAGGCAGGCGCCGACCGCTATGCCCAAGCCGTGGCCGAGCGACCCCCCGGTTATTTCCATGCCCGGCGTGTAAGCGGCCATGCCCGACATCGGCAGGCGGCTGTCGTCCGAACCATAGGTTTCCAGTTCCTCCAGGGGGATCACGCCGGCTTCGATCAGCGCTGCATACAGGGCGATGGCGTAGTGACCGATGGACAGGTAAAAGCGGTCGCGTTGCTCCCATTCGGGGTTGTGGGGCTGATAGCGCAGCGCATGGAAGTACGACACGGCCAGCAAGTCAGCGGCGCCGAGGGCCTGGCCGACATAACCCTGGCCCTGGACCTGCCCCATGCGCAGGGCATGGCGGCGAATGTAGTACGCGCGTTCGGCGAGCGCCGAGAGCGAAGTGTCGGGTGCGTTGACAGTCATGGTGACTACTCCAGCGAGTTAACGATTGACCGATGCGGCGGGAATGCGCAGGACCAGCGTGGCCCCCGCGAGCAGCACTGCGGTGATCAGGTACATGCCGATGGCACTGGAACCGGTGGAAGTGGTGATCCAGCCGATCAGGTAAGGCGAGCAGAACCCGGCAAGGTTGGCGAAACTGTTGATACCGGCGATACCTGCTGCGGCTGACACGCCGCCGAGCAGCGTAGTGGGCAGCATCCAGAACAGTGAGGAAGCCGAGAGCACGCCAGCTGCTGCAAGGCACAGGCTGAGTACCGACAGCAGCAGGTTGCCACCCAGCAGCGCCGCCAGCGTCAGGCCGATGGCACCTGCGATCATCGGGGCAACCAGGTGCCAGCGACGTTCGCGATGCTTGTCGCCACTACGGCCCATCAGCAGCATGGCGGCGATGGCGCACATGTAAGGCAGGCTGGTCAGCATGCCGATGTGCAGTGGGTCCGATACCCCGGCATTGCGGATCAGGGTCGGCAGCCAGAAGGTGATCGCGTACTGGCCCATTACGACACAGAAGTAGATGCAGGCCAGCAGCCATAGGCGGCGATCACGGATGAATTCCCGAGGTGAGGCATGAGTGACCTTGTGGGCGTTGTCCTCGGCGAGCTCCTTGGTAACCAGGTCCTTTTCTTCATCGGTCAGCCAAGTGGCCTGATGCACGCCATCTTTGAGATAGCTCAGTACCAACAAGCCGACGATGACGGTTGGAATTGCCTCGATGACGAACATCCATTGCCAGCCCGCCCAGCCATGAAAACCTGCGAACTGATTCATGATCCAGCCTGACAGTGGGCCGCCAATCATCCCCGACAATGGAATCGCGACGAACCACAGCACGGTCATCTTTGCGCGACGGTAGGAAGGGAACCAGTAGGTCAGGTACAACAACAGGCCAGGAGCCAGACCCGCCTCAGCGATGCCAAGCAGAAAGCGCAGGGCATAAAACTGCCAGGCGGTTTCAACGAAGGCAAAGAGGCCGGAAATGATCCCCCAGGAAATCATGATCCGGGCGATCCAGCGGCGTGCGCCGACCCTGTGCAGGATCAGATTGCTGGGCACTTCGCAAAGAAAGTAGCCAATGAAGAACATGCCGGCGCCCAGGCCATAAACGGCCTCGCTTAGGGACAGGTCGCTCATCATCTGCAACTTGGCGAAGCCCACGTTTACCCGGTCCAGATAGGCACACAGGTAGCACAGCATCAGGAACGGCATCAGTCGCCAGGCAGTCTTGCGGTATGCGTTGGAGCGCACGGCCGAAACCGCGTCCAATGACAGGGTGGTAATCATGATGGTCTGATCTCTTGTTTTTATCGATTCAGAACAGCGTCAGCCGCGCGGGCTGACGCAATGTGCATCAGTGAATGAGCATGCCGCCGTTTACATCCAGGGTGATTCCGGTCAGGTAAGTCGACAGATCGCTGGCCAGAAACAATGCGGCGTTAGCGACGTCTTGCGCTTCGCCCAGACGACCCAGTGGAATACCGTCGATGATTGCGTGGCGACGATCGTCCTGCATCAAACCGCCAGTGATGTCCGTGTGAATCAGACCCGGGGCGATGGCGTTCACGCGCACGTTATCCGGCCCCAGCTCTCGTGCCATGGCCTTGGCCAGGCCCAGTACCCCCGCTTTCGCTGCGCTGTAGTGCGGGCCACCGAAAATGCCACCACCACGCTGCGCCGATACCGAGGACATGCAGACAATGCTGCCCGAACGTTGCTCCCGCATCAGGGGAATGACGGCCTGAGACATCAGTAGCGTGCCGCGCAGGCTGACGTCGAGTACCTTGTCGTAGTCGCTGTGCGTGATGTCCAGGGTCTTGAGGGGTTGGGTGATGCCAGCGTTGTTGACCAGCACGTCGATGCGGCCAAAGTGCTCGATGATCTGCGCAACGGCCTGATTTACCTGTGCCTGATCGGCGACGTTGGCGGCCAGGCCGAGATGCCCTTCGCCAAGAGACGCTGCGGCATCGCGGGCAGCGGCTTCATCCAGATCGAGGATCACCACGCGGGCACCTTGAGCAGCGAATGTGGCCGCAGTTGCCCGGCCGATCCCGCGTGCCGATGCGGCGCCAGTGATGATTGCGACTTTGCCTTGAAGAAGCATGGGTGTGACCTCTGATTGTTTTTATAGGGTCGATTCAGCGGAATCGATGGGCCTACTTTGGTCTCGGCCCAGGCCCTGAGCAATAACGCAAAAATCATTGGGTGCTGAAAAAAATTCAGCACTCGTCACCCTGATTGCTAAATGATTGAATGGAGGTCCCAATAAAAATATGCGCTACGAGCGAAGTGACTGATATGCGATCTGTTGACGATACCGCGCCGGCCCTTCCACCCCTGAGAGCGATTCAGGCCTTTGAGCAAACTGCTCGTTTCGGTAATGTTGCCCGCGCGGCGGAAGTGCTGGACCTCACCCCTTCGGCTGTCAGTCATCAATTGGCCAAGCTCGAAGCAATGATTGGTCGACAACTGTTCTTTCGCGCGGCGCGCGGCGTCAGCCTGACTCCCGTTGGCGAGCAGTATCTGAAAGACGTTTCCGGCATTCTGCACAGTCTTTCCGTCGCCACGGAACGGGCCAGCAGCGACGTCAGCCTCGATTGCCTGCGTTTGCATTCGTCACCGAGTTTCGGCCTGCTCTGGCTAATGCCAAGGCTGGAAGCATTTCGGATGGCGCACCCGGATATCCAGATCAACTTGTCGTGCTCCTATGAATCTCTGCATTTCAGTCGCGACAAGATTGACGTAGACATTCGCCATGGCGAACCCAATTGGCCTAGCTACGAGGTGCGCACTTTAGGCAATGAGGCATTTGCCGTGCTGGCCTCACCGAAACTGCTGGCCCGGCATAGGATCGACGACGCGTCGGATCTACTGCGTCGGGACTTGATTCTCTCCGAGGCCACATTGCTGAAATGGCCGGCCTGGTTCGCTCGACACGGCCTCGCCCGCCCGGAAAAGCCCTACGCGTTGAGCTTCGATCGTTCCTACATGTCCCTGGAGGCCGCCAGTCACGGGCTGGGTTTTGCGCTCGAAAGCACGTTATTAGCGCAGAAGTACCTTGCGGCCGGAACACTGGTGGAAGTCGTGCCACACATCTTCAGCGCGCCTGTGGCGGCCCATCATCTGGTATTCCCGAAAGCGCATTCCGGGTTCGAACGGGTCAGGCGTTTCTTGGCGTGGATGGAGAGAGAGCTCGGGCATGGCTTCGTGTTTTAAGCATGCTGATGATCGCGTGCATGTTGACGTCATTGCCCAAAAGCCAGCGTCGAACGAGTGAGGCAACTTCAAGGAGCAGGAACATTGCAGGCGGCGGCGCGGTGGACTCACCGCCTCCTGCGACAGTTTTAGTTATCCTGCGTCAGCTTTAATTCTCTAAATCCACAAGCTGTGAATTTAGAGAATTAAAACTGTCGCATCGGGCCACGAATTCTGTGGCTTGCAGCCTCATTTAAAGAAAATGCAAAACTGTCGCGACCTTGAAAAATGCCGATTCGGGCAGATGCGCTAGAGAATTAAATCTGTCGCAGCCAGAAACGACGCTGCCTCCACGGAATCCAGTATACCCGACGGCTGTTCAGCCGCCGGGTCATAGGATCATCGACGAGGGATGAAATAGGCAACGCGACCGATGGTCATCAACCAGACGTGGGTTGAGCTGTCGACCGGGGTGTCACCTGGAAATAGCAACATGGTGTGCATGGGCTGATTCTCCGATCAGGGGAGAGGTTCAAAACCGGGATTGGCTTGTGCCTGTCCTGACTACGTATTTAGGGGTATCGATCATCAAGTTGACGAATTCAACGAAAAAAAGCCCAAGCTGAAAACCAGTCACTTCATAGAAGCTCCTGGCCTCACGTAGCGACCAAGCCAAGGCCAGACGTGACCCTAGCGAGTACCTAAATTTGAGGGCAGAATCACCAGCTTTGCCTACGTTGCACTGGGTTGAGGGGGATGGTTTGGGAGCAGAGCTAGATCGGCTAAAGGATCGTAAAAGGAGCAGAGCGTTAATCGAAGACCTCTACCTCGACGCGAACCGAGTTTACGTAATCCACTACTCCTGTGAATCGTTTTACGAGAACGACACCGGGGAGTCGAAACGTGTGACATCCATTGCCACACGAAACCTTAAAACCGGCCAGACCAAATCGTGGTCCATCCATAAAGAAGCAGAGCTCAGCAAACAGCTCTCTAGCATGCAAGCAGAACTAGATAAATTCGAAAAGTCGATGCTGAAAGGCTTTTTCCAATGGCTTGATAAGCACAAGGATTGCCGGTTCCTGCACTGGAATATGCGAGACGAAAATTTCGGGTTCTTTGCGCTTGAGCATCGGTTCCGGGTGCTCGGCGGCAAGCCCGTAGAGCTGCCGGATGACAAGAAGGTCGATCTTGCGCGTGAGCTGGTTGCGCTATATGGAAGAAGCTATGCCCCGCATGCCGATAGCAAAGGAAGGAAAGGCAGGATTATGGCATTAGCTGAACTCAACGGTGCTAGCGATCAGGACGCCCTGCCGGGCGCTGATGAGGCTGCAGCATTTGTGAATGCTGAATACATCAAAATGCATCAATCTACCCTAAGAAAGCTCGATATGTTTGCAAATTTCTTCGAACGTACACATGAGAAGTCCTTGAAGACAAAATCGAAATGGTACGAGCGGAACGGGGTGCACCCTGTTGTATTGATTGAAATCATCAAAGACCACCCGATCTACACGACCATTATCGTACTGAGCGCCCTTGCTTTAGCCACCGTCAATTTCAGCCGTTTCTTGGCGCTTTTCCATTAGCTGCCTGCTGCGAAGGGCTGCTTCATAGCATAAGCACCATTTCATGCAACGCGTCTGACAGACGCTGACTGGGATGCAGATACGAGAAAGCCCGCCATGGAAGGCGGGCTGTCAGGGGTCTCCAAGGGGAGGCGATGCGCCAACGAAGTCTCGGAGCCAGCCGTCACAGCATAATACTCAAGCTTACAGATTGAAAGCTCGGCCGAAAACGCCGCTATCTTGACATCACTCTGCAAAGGAATACTCTCGTAAGCCGAATTTCGATGGCTACGGGCATGCGCTGGAAGAACCTACAAATTAACGGCCGAGAGCTTTGCATGGCGCATCTGCAGCCAACGGTGCGAACCTACCAGCTCCCCGTCTGCGACGTGAGCGTTGAGTTCACGTTCGGCTTCCACTGCTTCACCGACAATAAAGAAAACGGCCCACTGCTCCGGCATCCTCGCACCAACGAAGAGCGCTACTTTTGCGCGACACGCTATGACCAGTCCAAGCAGCTGCTGGAGTTCATCGATAAGCGCTTCATCGATGCCAAAGTCAGGACTCACTTCGGTGGCGTGAATAACAGCCGGTATTTCTGTCTGGACACTCACGAGTACGCGATTTTCTTCGAAATCCGCAAACCTGCAAACCAAGACAATTTCCTGAGGCTCAACGTGGTTTCGGCCTATGAGGTCGACCAGTGGGGACGTTCCAGCATGCCCAGCAAAGGCTCGCTCCTCAACGTTCGATACGTCCTGGAGAAGCGAAATCTGGGAATCAAGATCTAGCCGCGACCAGCGCCCAAAACCCTCAGAAGACAGACGCAAAAAAGCCCTGTAGGCGAGAGCCTCAGGGCTTTTTGCTGAATCACAATATCGGCCTAGCCTTTTGAATCCCGCTCACTGGCTGGGAGGAATTTGCCTAAGCATCTTCCCGGCGTCGCTACCCCTCGTACAAGGTTCCGGTCTGCAGCGATGGATTCATAGTATCCAAGCGTGACTGTCACGTCAAAATGTTTTGCGGTTGTGACACGTCACGTTTTTGAGTTTCATGCGAAGCCAGTGCGATGATCGAAATGTGTCTACGCGCGCTGATGCCCTACTACTGCAGGGCTTCGACGGTGGGTCTGCACTGGTTAAGTGAGCGGAAAAAAATCAGATCCGAGCAGAAAAACGAAATTTCTGCGAATGCTCTTGAAGCCGCGAGGCGCTCACCACTGCCTGACATCACGAAGCCGAGCATAAAGCGATTTGCTTGCAGATTGCTGCTTCGCAGACGTTGCATCCTGCTTTCTGTTCGCGCTTCTTGCTCAGCCCCGCAGGTGCGAGAGCTTCCTCATCGAGCCAGCCTAATACCCCGTTCTGCCAAACCGACCCATCGCTCGAAAGACCATTCTGGCGTGAACGCCAGGTGCTCATCCAGCAGAGGAAGCCATGCTTCGCAACAGGGCTGCTAAGCAGCCAAATCAGCAATGCCTATCAAAAGTAGAAATCGCTAGCCCTGGCCTCCCTGATTCGTTGATCTCGCGTCGCCTCTACTTGCTCGAGCGGCTGCAATGAGCATGTCTGCTCCTTGTAGCGATAAACGCCCTCTGCGGGTTCAGCGACCACCACCCCTCCTTTAGCCAACAGCGCCAGTCGTGTGCCAACAGGTAACCCGGTCATAGCGCAGTCCTCAGGCCCGAGGTGGAAGGACGCATACACCAATGACTCGTGCGAAACCCACCGTAACTTGCTGTTGACCACTTCTGAAAACGACAGAAGAATCACGGCGGTATAGATCACCCCCATCACGCACGATCCATGCAGCCACCGGCGCCGTCGCCAGGCTGAGCTGGGTACGAATAAATTCCAACAAATAGCGGTGTCGCGATTACGCCTCATCTGCTGCCTGAAAGTCGGCGCCGTCATGCCGAACACCAATGCACCGATCAACATCACCATCGGCATCAGCACGCTCGTTGCAAAGTACCAAATGTAAACCAAATAGATGAATGTCAGGGTTTTCTGTGCACCGGGAAACTGCCCTGGCTCGATACGCGTCTGACCGAGGATAAAAGCGTCAGCTTGTGCGCTGGCTACGAGCCCCGCCGCTACTGTCAGCAATGCGGCCAGTACCGTCAACCAACCCTTGTGCCGTGCATAGCGCTCTACCAGCCGTAGCAAACGCACAGCCAGCACTGTTGACCCCAGGCTAAGCAACGCAAACAGCCATTTCGCCAACGATTTATTGACTGTGCTGCCCAGCCACTGAAACATCATCATGACTAGCAAGACAACCAAACAAGTCGTGACCAGCGCGCCCAGATACTCGTCAAAGCCCCAGTTTTTCACGCTGAAATTCAGCTTCCAGCGAAAGTGCCGGTTCTTAGTTCGGACGAATAGCGGCCGATGGATACTACGATCCAACCAATAGACGCCCGCTGCGAACAGCACATAGAGCGCAACATATCCCCACATCAGCCTCGGTTCCCTCTCCTGCAAGCGCATCGTGCCCTAGCACATGAATGGGTCATCTTAAATCAACGCTGACTCGCCGTCTGGACGCGGTGATAGAGGTAGCGAGAGCAAAATTGTTCTGTGCGAAAGAAGGCCAGACCGCCAGGGTCGAGGTGACCGCGGTTACGGTGCAGACGATGACCGAGGTCGCCAGGTGGGCGAAGCATCTAGCTTGAACATGATCAGGTCGAAGCTAACACTTTATTTCTGGCTGCTTCGCCTCTCTGTATCGATGCGTTTCCGATACGAAATCGACAAATGCCACCGCTGCAGCGACAGCAAGCCGTGCATGCCTAGGCTGCAGCCCGCGGTGCTGGCCATCCTTCCCATGCCCAGTACCGTACAACCCTCTTAACTGCGTGAGATTGCTGGTTAACTGGGTGAGGTTGCGAAGTACATTCTTGATGTTTTCAGCACCTTTGGCTGCATCACTCACACCATCGGGAACCAGCTGTAAGGCCTTGGTCACCTTCTTCGTCAGGTTTCCAAGGTCATCGGCCTTGGTGAACGGAATTTCTCTTATCGTGAGGATGGATTTACAGCAGCTTTCGATAAGCTCTTTGGCCGTCCCGATCGCCAATTCTGGATCTGACTCGACGGCATATTCCATGCGCTCAATCTGCTTAGCCATCCATCCGGCGCTGAGAGCCTCGACAACTACTTTCGCTCGCATGACAGACCTGCCTGCGTTTGCCTCTGCCGCATCGCTGCTGATCAATCGGTAGGAGAAGCGAGGGCGACCAGCGATCTGCTGCTCTTGGTACAACTCCCAGCCGGCGCCATGCAGCTGATCGTTGAAATGCTCAACAAGCTTGATTGCCTCTTCACGTTGTGGGCGAACGACTGGGTGTACCGTTTCGCAGAGAAACCGGAGAAACGCCTCAGCGCTCCCATCAAAGAGGTTGAATCGGGGGTCGCTGAAGATCCAATCATCCTCCCAATCGTCGTTGTTATAGCGGTGCTGCCAAATGTCGCCGGCGGCATCTTTGTAGCGACTATCGGTGGACGGAAGATTTTCAAGCTCGTACAGCCGACTGAGAAACTCAACATCGTTGAGCTCCCCATGCCACTTAACATTCTCCAGACGTAGGCCATCTGCAATGTTCTGCCGCACTGATTTCGGCAGACTGGAAGATTTCCCGGATCGCCAATCAGCATGGAATTCACGGGCGGGGATGATCAGCGCCGAATAGGCAACGTCTTGCTCGTGCTCACTCACCATCCTCAGCGCAGTCGTGATTTTTTCCTGAAGCGAGGCCCGCTTAAGCCCGAGCTTGGCGTATTCCAATGCAGGAATGGTGAAGTGGATCTCCCAGTAGTTGGTTCCGCCATTCCAATTGTCGTTGCCTGTCATTTCCGCTGTCGCAGGATGGCCGCGGACAATCTCAGCCGCCTCATCAGCCCCCTCTGCCCGCAAAACAGCGTACACCGTCGCCAGAAGCGGCTCGATTTCGGTTTGCTTCATACGGCTTCCAATCCAGATACCTGAGATTCATCGTAGCTAGCACGACGGGCTATCTTCCATCCAAAATTGTTGCGTCGGTGAAAAGGCGAGCCCCGATTCACCGCGAACCTGAATTGCATGTCGCTCACTCGGATTCTAGAGCCATACCCGAATGGACGGTCTGCTCAACCATATCCCGTGCGAACACTTCGATCATCTCAATCAGCTTGGCATGTTTCGGAAACTCTCGTTTCAGCCAGCCGCTGGGCACGTAGTGATGGTCTAGGTGAACTGCGGTGCTCTGGCCCTCGCTACTCGCGCACAGCATCACGTTCATCTCCGTCTCATCACCAGCCATTGCGGCAGGTACGAAAACGACTCCCGCCTCGTCTATGCCGAATGAGCGGCGCCACTCAGGGAAGCGCTTGCCGTCAGGGTTAGACGCAGCGAACCATCGGATATCGTTCATTCATAATTCTCATTGGTAATCAACGTTGGAGGCAGCAGCTCCGGGCTCCGTAGCCACTGCCGGTGCTACTGCCAGGAGCTACACCGGTTCATTCAGAGTATCGATGATGCCATACCGCCAGCAGATGGGTGTACGCGACATGATAGTCATTCAGGCGCCGATGACAGTGAATCACTAATGTACAAAAGCGTAACGATACTCTTGTTATGCGCTACACTCTCGCGCATTTCCGAAACAGTTTACCCTTTGAGCGAATCAATCCGTGGAATACCTCTCTGAAATCCTGAAGATCCTGGATGGGGCTCTAAAGGCGAATGCCAGCATGGCGTCAAACTATGCGGGCCTTCTCGCTGACAAGCTGGAGAGCGACGGCGACAAGCGCCAAGCGCGCATGATTCGCGAGCGCCTTGCGCGCGCACCGGCAGCACTCGCCAGTGCCCAAGATGCCGCCAATGGCTTCAGCTTTTCCAACCTGCCCACCGATGGCGAAAGCCACCTGCACACCGTTGACGTCAGTCGACCTGAGCTGGAGAAAGAGTCTCTGCTGCTCTCAAGTGCAGTGGCCGGGCGAGTCCACGAGTTCCTGGCCAACATTCGCCGGTACGATGACCTGGCCCGTGTAGGTGCTGCCATGTCCAGCCGTCTCCTGACCTATGGTCCTCCCGGTACCGGGAAAACCAGGCTAGCGCGGTATATAGCTGCGCATCTCGAACTGCCCTTGCTGACCGTGCGCTGCGACACCTTGGTCAGTAGCTTGTTGGGTCAAACCAGCCGAAATCTGCGCCGCGTGTTCGAGTTCTCGCAACAGCAGCCGTGCGTCCTGTTCCTAGACGAGTTTGATGCCTTGGCTGGAGCGCGCGGCAACGAGCGAGATGTCGGTGAGTTGCAGCGTGTTGTCATCGCGCTGCTGCAGAACATCGATGCGGTACCAGAGAGCACCATCATCGTGGCCGCGACGAACCACGATCAGTTGCTCGATCCGGCAATCTGGCGACGCTTCAGCTTCCGCATCCCCATGGCAGAACCCGACCTGGACCTTCGCAAGCTCCTCTGGGAGCAGTACCTGCAGCCCTTTAACGCGGATGGGCTGGACCTGGACAACTTGGCGAAGATCTCGAAAGGCATCACAGGAGCCAACATCGAGCAGGTGTGCTTGGACACGAAACGCGCGGTGGTACTCTCCAATGCAACCGCGATTGATGAAGACCAACTTTTGCGGCGACTCGGTTTGAATCTTGCGCTGACTGCTGGCCGAGTGCTATCTACTGTTGAATCTGAAATACGGTGGCTGAATGGATGGGCGCCCAGGTACTTCTCCCTGAGAACATTGGGAAGACTGTACGACCTGTCGACAAGGCAAATAACAAAGATCCTCAAGGAGGAGATCGACAGTGGCAGGCAAGAAGTTACCGCAACGGGAGTCGCTGAATGCGAGGGTTGAAAACCCGTTTATCCACATCCCTTTTCAGTCGAAGGACTTGTCGTCGATCGAGCGCAATGGCGGCGGCGGTGGCAAAGAACTCACCGTCGTAGACACAGCGTACCGGGCTGCTCTTTCCAAGACGCTGATCGAGGCAAGCCAAGCCCTGTCGCACGAGCGAATGCTCCATCCCCAAGCTTTCACCCACCTGGTGCTCAAGCTGCGCGAAACCGGAATTGCCAAAAGTCATCGCCCCATCACGCTAGCGGAAGAAGCCAACCTTGAGCCGGCCGGTCACTCCAGAATTGACGAGATGTTGGTGGGGGCCTCCGCCAGCAGCTTGAACACGTTCAACAACGTAATTTTGCAGCGCAACACCGGGAAAATTCGCTGCAACTTGAGTGCGATAGAATCGATCCAGCCGTGGGACCGTCGGCGCCGAAATCCCCAAGGCACGGACCGCCTGCTGGATCACGGTCGGGCGGTAATGCGGCTGTTCCAGTATCAGCACGCGAGTTTCAACAAGCTCAACTACGAGACGGTGCTGGCCACCTTAAAGTATCTGTCACTGCCCTTCATCGAAATCCAGTTAGGTCGCGGCCTCCCGATCATCGGTATCCAAGACCTGGATGGGATCAAAGACGATGGCCTTGATCAGCTCTTGGACTTTCCCGGCATCCGAACAATCTACGCAGAACCTGTGTATCGCCCACGCAACTCGGTGGTAGTTCCACAGAGTGGCACGAGTGCCGAGCAAGCAGCAGCCCAAGCGGTGACTTTGCCAACGGTTGCGGTGTTCGACACCGGGGTGAGCAGAGAAGCCTTGCCCATCGCCCACTTCGTGAAGTCTCAGGACGTCTACGTCCTCCCTCCCGACACCAACTACGAACACGGAACGGCAGTAGCGTCACTGGTTGCAGCCGGCGCGTTTTACAACGACAAGCATGCCTGGATTCCCACAACACCAGCATTCATCCACGACGTCTGCGCCCTCGAAGTGACAGGTTCGCCCATGAGCGACCTGGAATTGAGGCTGCGTGAGGCTGTGCGCCGCCGGCCGGACGTGAAGATCTGGAACCTTTCCGTCGGGGGTGACCCGTGCGATGAAAGTGTCTTTAGTGATCTGTCGATGACACTCGACGAGCTAAGTGAAAAATACCAAGTGCTTTTCGTGGTCGCCGCAGGAAATTACAACGATCTGCCGCGCCGTAACTGGCCGACACCTGCTTCGCTCACCGACCGTATTTCAACCCCTGGCGAGTCAGTTCTCTCGCTTACGGTAGCTTCGGTTTCCCACATTGACGCAGCTGACGCACTCACTGCCGCAGGGCATCCAGCTCCGTATTCTCGATGCGGACCGGGACCAGTGTTCACGCCGAAGCCCGATCTCACGCATGTGGGAGGTGGTGTCCATGCGCCCTGGGCCGCTGGCTTGTCCAGTCTCAAGGTTCTGGCCCCCAAGGGGCATCTCTACCATTCGTTCGGTACTAGTTACGCCGCGCCGTTGGCCTCCTGTATGGCCGCCCATGCTTGGCAGTCGCTAGCAGGCGGCCCCAACCATAGCCCCTCGCCGGCGTTGGTCAAGGCAGTGATGATCCATGCGGCGCAGCTGGCCTCGCCCGAATATGACGCCTACCAGCGAAGATTCTTTGGAGCAGGACGTCCTGATGATGTCTTGAGAGCTCTGTACGACTCTGACGACAGCTTCACCTTGGTGTTCCAAGCCAACTTGGTGCCTGGAAATATGCGCTGGAGAAAAACGCCATATCCGATGCCAGATGTACTGATGCAGGACGGGAAGTTCCGCGGCGAAATCATCATGACGGCTGTGTATGCACCACCCCTGGATTCGAACGCAGGCAGCGAGTACGTGCGCGCAAACGTAGAGCTGAGTTTTGGCCTCATCGAAGGCAACACCATCACAGGCAAGGTCCCGATGGAGAGCGACGAGGGTCAGAGCGGGTACGAGATCGCCCAGATCGCCAACGGCAGCAAGTGGTCGCCAGTCAAGGTCCATCGCAAAGCCTTCCCGCGCGGAATCAGCGGCACTAACTGGGGCGTGCAAGCCACCGCTCTGCTCAGGGCTTACGAACCCGACCTTACCGAACCGTTACCAGTCCACATCATCGTCACCGTTCGATCTCTGGATGGCGACACTCAGGTACGGGCAGCGGGCATGCGCGCACTTGCGCAACGAAACTGGGTGCAAACACCACTACCTGTGCATGTACCTATCCGTGTTTGAGGAGGGGTAGTCAGCTAAGGGGATACCCCGAGTCAGTTGCTGACGTACGAGACGAGCGATTCGTCGGGTTGGGATTTGGAGAGGCATGGATGAGCGCCGACACAGCGAGGAGCTCATCCAGATCTGGGACGACTCCCGTAGGCCGACCTGTAGCCACTACACACGCTCATTAAAGTTTATTCGAAATGTCCTAGCGTCGCCGGCGGTGCCCACCCTGCTCAATCCAGACCGGTGCATGATCGCTGGCCTTGGCTTCATTGCGCACCCAGGCATCCACGCCTGCGCGCTTCAGGTAAGGCGCCGGGTCCGGGTTAAGCAGCAGGTCCGGCGGCGCCCATGGCCCACATTGCATTCTTCAAAGCTTCAGAACCGCAACTCCAGTAGATCCCACAATAATTTCAGATCTTAGAGACTGATTTACCAAGTGAGTTGTATCGCGCTTGTTCCATTTCTGCCAATGGACAGGACCAATACCCCACGCCTTGCTCATAATTTTCATCGACAAAGTGGGCTGACTCGCTGCCGCCTGACTGATAGGTGCTCCACAGCGATTCAGTAAACCGACCTCGCTGTGCCAATGAGCGGATGTCCGCTTCAAAGTCATCACAGCTCTCATACACTCCCACCACCGCATTGCAGATCCGGGCATTCATATTGGCCATAGTTTGGCCTTGGCCACCGATACGCGCAGTCTCCAGTGCGTTGCGTAAAATCCCGAGTTCGCCGTGCAGTAACTCCATTCTTGCAGCTGCTGCGCCTTTCAGATTAGGGATGAGCGCAGCTGTTCTTTCCCAAGCAGCGCTAGCAGCATGCAAATCGGAAATGTAACGGGTTGATGTGCAAAGCTGGTGATAGATTTTTGCGCGACGCAACGCAGTGGGAGCCTCATTGGGCACCGTGGGCGCGTCAGCGAGGTGCCGGCCACGGCACATTCGCCACATGACATCCAGGTTATGCCCCACACCGTTGAAAGGCTTATCACAGAATGGGCAGAGATTATGAAGGACTGCGTTGTGCTTGAAGCATACGGTAACATAAGGCGCGACGTACCGCCGCCAGTAAGAGAAGCCGCGGTTCTTCAAATCTTCTCGGACACATTCTGGACAGAACGAGGAATCGAACACACTGAAGCGTTCACCCTCGGAAATGTACTGCTTTCCTGAGTAGGCGTGGTCCCAGCGGGCTTTGAAGACGTGAGTCGACGCCATCATGGTGTGGCCGTGAACTAGCCGATTGAAGCCGTAGCATCCTGGCCACCCCATCGCCTCCGCAAGCCGCTTCACCTCAATCGTCTTCAGCACGTGACGGGTGCCGAGCTGATGGAAGGTCAGCGGAACGTCGATGTGCCAGCTGAGGTGCAAGTTACGCCGCACGTATGACGCGAGCGGTTCGTCGGGCTGAATGGGCAATGGCATTGAGGGCGCCGAAGCAGGTTACGTGAAAGGAAACGGGAGAAAGGAAGGCCGTCTAGAGAGAGGGAGCCAGGGGCGGCCCCCTCTCTCTGCGACAGTTTTTAATCTCAGAAACAGTTTTTAATCTTCGAGATCAGCTGATCAACACCTGACTACCCGTTACTCGACAGTCACCGACTTGGCCAGATTACGAGGCTGGTCAACGTCGGTCCCCTTCAGCACGGCCACGTAATAAGACAGCAACTGAAGCGGAATGGTGTACAGGATTGGCGCCAGGGCATCGGCAATGTGCGGCACCTTGATCACGTGGGTGCCTTCGCCATTGGTCATGCCAGCGTGCTCGTCGGCGAACACGACCAGCTCGCCACCACGGGCACGCACTTCCTGCAGGTTGGACTTCAGCTTCTCCAGCAGTTCGTTGTTCGGTGCAACGGTAACCACCGGCATGTCGTTGTCCACCAGAGCCAGCGGGCCGTGCTTCAACTCGCCTGCAGGGTACGCTTCGGCGTGGATGTAGGAGATTTCCTTAAGCTTGAGAGCACCTTCCATCGCCACCGGGTACTGCGCGCCGCGGCCGAGGAACAGGGTATGGTGCTTGTCGGCGAACAGCTCGGCAATTTTCTCGACAGTGGCATCCATGGCCAGGGCTTCGCCCAGGCGGGTCGGCAGGCGACGCAGCTCTTCAACCAGCTCAGCTTCGACACCGGCTTCCAGCGTACCGCGCACCTGACCAAGGGCCAGGGTCAGCAGCATCAGCGAAACCAGCTGGGTGGTGAATGCTTTGGTCGAAGCTACGCCGATTTCAGGGCCGGCCAAGGTCAGCAGGGTCAAGTCCGACTCGCGTACCAGCGAGCTGATACCCACGTTGCAGATCGCTAGGCTGCCGAGGAAACCCAACTCCTTGGCGTTGCGCAGTGCGGCCAGGGTATCGGCGGTTTCGCCGGACTGCGAAATGGAGACGAACAGCGTGTCCGGCTGCACCACCACCTTGCGGTAACGGAACTCGCTGGCCACTTCTACCTGGCAAGGGATGCCGGCCAGGCTTTCCAGCCAGTAACGCGCAACCATACCGGCGTGGTAGCTGGTGCCACAGGCAACGATCTGCACGTTGCGCACCTTGGCAAACAGGTCGGCAGCTTGTGGGCCAAAGGCCTGGACCAGCACGTTGTCCTTGCCCAGGCGGCCTTCAAGCGTGCGCTGAACAACGCTTGGCTGCTCGTGAATTTCCTTGAGCATGAAGTGGCGGTAAGCGCCCTTGTCGGCAGCCTCGGCACCTTCGTGGTACTGCACGGTTTCGCGCTGGACCTTGTTGCCCTGCTGGTCCCAGATAGAGACCTGATCACGGCGGATTTCAGCGATGTCGCCTTCTTCCAGGTACATGAAGCGGTCAGTAACCTGACGCAGCGCCAGCTGGTCGGACGCCAGGAAGTTCTCGCCAAGGCCCAGGCCGATAACCAGCGGGCTACCACTGCGTGCGGCCACCAGGCGGTCCGGCTGCTTGGCACTGATCAGCGCGAGGCCGTAAGCGCCATGCAGGCGCTTCACCGCCGCCTTAAGGGCGTCGGTCAGGTCTGGAATGCTCTTCAGGGTGTGGTGGATCAGGTGGACGATGACTTCGGTATCGGTCTGCGAAGTGAAGACATAGCCCAACCCCTTCAGCTCTTCACGCAGCTCCTCGTGGTTTTCGATGATGCCGTTGTGCACCACGGCCACGTTATTGCCCGAGAAGTGCGGGTGGGCGTTGCCTTCAGTCGGCGCGCCGTGGGTAGCCCAGCGGGTGTGGGCAATTCCCAGCTGGCCTGCCAATGGGTCATCAGCAACAGCAACCTCCAGCTCGCTGACCTTGCCGATGCGGCGGCGGCGCTGCAGTTCACCGGTCTGGGTGAGTACAGCCAAACCGGCGCTGTCGTAACCGCGGTATTCAAGACGCTTGAGGCCTTCGATCAGGATGGCTGTGATATTACGCTCGGCGACAGCACCAACGATTCCACACATGTTTTATTGCTCCTGGCTGATCGCGGCGCAGATCAGGTTGATGCCGCGGGCTTGAATTTGTTCGCGCGCTGCTGCTGGCAGGCGTTCATCTGTAATAAGGGTGTGTACGCTGCCCCAGGGCAGCTCGAGGTTAGGGATCTTGCGCCCCACCTTGTCCGACTCGACCATCACGATCACTTCACGGGCAACTTCGGCCATGACCCGGCTCAGCCCAAGCAGTTCGTTGAAGGTAGTGGTACCCCGGCCGAGGTCGATGCCATCGGCACCGATGAATAATTGGTCGAAATCGTAGGATCGCAGTACCTGCTCCGCGACCTGGCCCTGGAACGATTCGGAATGTGGGTCCCAGGTGCCACCGGTCATCAGCAGCACCGGCTCGTGTTCGAGGTCGCAGATTGCACGGGCCACATTGAGCGAATTGGTCATCACCACCAGGCCTGGCTGGCGCCCCAGCTCGGGGATCATTGCCGCCGTGGTGCTGCCGCTGTCGATGATAATGCGCGCATGTTCGCGGATACGCCCCACGGCGGCACGCGCAATGGCCTTTTTATAAGAAGAGACGGGTTGCGCCGGTTCACCGAGCAACTCTTGCGGCACCGGCACCGCTCCGCCATAGCGGCGTAACAACAAGCCGTTGGTTTCCAAGGCGGCGAGGTCTTTGCGAATGGTCACTTCCGAGGTGGCGAAACGCTTGGCCAACGCGTCCACACTTACCTCACCCTGCTCGCTGAGCAGAGCCAGAATATTGTGTCGCCGTTGTGGTGTGTTTCGTTTCGACATGTGCGTTTAAGTTTCGATTCGAAAGTTATTGGTTGCAATCAAAACCTAAGACGCGCGATTCGTCAAGCTGTCGCTGACCTGTGGATTGTTTGCCTCTGCTTTGACGCGGTCCCTTTAGGCGCGGCAGCGCCAATAAAAAAGCCGACTTATTCACATAAGTCGGCTTTCGATCGAAACGGCTGTGAATAACTCAGCTCTTCTTGATCTTCTCCGGGCGCTTCCAGCCCGAAATGTTGCGCTGGCGCGCACGGGCAACAGCCAGGTCACCCGCTTCTACAGCCTGGGTGATGGTCGAGCCGGCTGCGGTGGTCGCGCCGGCCTTGATTTCCACAGGCGCCACCAGCGAGTTGTTCGAACCGATGAACACGTCTTCACCCATCACGGTCTTGAACTTGTTGGCGCCATCGTAATTGCAGGTGATGGTGCCGGCGCCGATATTGGTGCGCGCACCGATTTCGGCATCCCCCAGGTAGGTCAGATGACCAGCCTTGGCCCCTTCACCCAGGTGGGCGTTTTTCAGTTCAACGAAGTTACCCACATGGGCCTTGGCGTCCAGTACGCTGCCCGGACGCAGGCGGGCGAACGGGCCAGCATCGCTGCCTTCGCCCATCACGGCGCCTTCGAGGTGGCTGTTGGCCTTGACCACCGCGCCTTTGCGCAGGGTCGTGTTCTTGATCACGCAGTTAGGGCCGATCTGCACATCGTCTTCGATGACCACCTTGCCTTCGAGAATCACGTTGATGTCGATCAGCACATCACGACCAACGCTGACTTCACCACGAACATCGAAGCGTGCCGGGTCACGCAGGGTAACCCCCTGAGCCATCAGACGGCGGCCTTCACGCAACTGGTAGTGACGCTCCAGCTCGGAGAGCTGGCGGCGGTCGTTGGCGCCCTGCACTTCCATAGCGTCGTGTGGCTGTTCAGTTGCCACCACCAAGCCATCGGCCACTGCCATGGCAATTACGTCGGTCAGGTAATACTCGCCCTGGGCGTTGTTGTTCGACAGCCGGCCCATCCAGTCAGCCAGACGCGCGGCTGGCAGCGCCAGAATGCCGGTGTTGCCTTCCTTGATCGCTTTTTGCGCGTCGTTGGCGTCCTTGTGCTCAACGATGGCAGTTACCCTGCCCTGCTCGTCACGCACGATCCGGCCATAACCGGTCGGATCGTCGAGGGTGACTGTCAGCAGTCCCAGCTGCTGATCGTTGGCCTTCGCCAACAGACGCTGCAGGGTCTCCACTTCGATCAACGGCACGTCGCCGTACAACACCAGCACGGTATCAGCGGTCAGCGCTGGCAGTGCCTGGGCAACAGCATGACCGGTACCCAGCTGTTTATCCTGCATGACGAAATTCAGGTCGTCAGCGGCCAAGCGCTCGCGAACCAGCTCGGCACCATGGCCAATGACCACATGAATACCTTGCGGCTGAAGTTGGCGCGCGCTGTGGATAACATGGCCGAGCATGGAATTGCCAGCTACCGGGTGCAACACTTTGGGCAGCGCCGAGCGCATGCGGGTGCCTTGGCCGGCGGCGAGAATAACGATATCGAGTGACATTACTGGCTACCAATCCTGGGCGGTCAGTGAAAGACCGGGGGGAGAAAACAGAAAAAGAAAAAGGGTAGCCGAGGCTACCCTTTTACTCAATCGCAACAGAAGTTATCAGCCGGGGCCGATTACTTGCCTTTGCGCATTTGCTGGACGGTACGCAGCTGGGCTGCGGCCTCGGCCAGACGTGCGGCGGCGGCACTGTAGTCGAAGTCCGCGCCTTTCAGATTCAGGGCGTTCTCGGCAGCCTTGAGGGCCTCCTGAGCCTGAGCTTCATCCAGGTCTGTAGCACGTTGCACGGTATCGGCAAGCACCTTGACCATGTTCGGCTGAACCTCGAGGAAACCACCAGAGATGTAGAACACCTCTTGTGCGCCACCCTGCTTGGTCAGCGTGATCGGACCAGGCTTGAGATTGGTGATCAGCGGCGCATGGCCTGGAGCGATACCAAGATCACCCAGGTTACCGTGCGCAACCACCATCTCGACCAGGCCGGAGAAGATCTCTCCTTCCGCGCTGACGATATCGCAATGGACTGTCATAGCCATCTGCTTGCCTCAACCTGATAGCGCCCCTTGCGGGGCGCAGGAATTACAGTTTCTTGGCTTTCTCGATCGCTTCGTCGATGCTGCCGACCATGTAGAACGCTTGTTCTGGCAGGTGGTCGTAGTCACCTTTGAGGATGCCGCTGAAGCCAGCGATGGTGTCTTTCAGGGAAACGTACTTACCTGGCGAACCGGTGAAGACTTCTGCCACGAAGAACGGCTGCGACAGGAAGCGCTGGATCTTACGAGCGCGGGCTACCAGTTGCTTGTCGGCTTCGGACAGTTCGTCCATACCCAGGATCGCAATGATGTCCTTCAGCTCTTTATAGCGCTGCAGAACATACTGAACGCCACGAGCGGTCTCGTAGTGCTCGTTGCCGATCACGTTCGGGTCCAGCTGGCGCGAAGTCGAGTCCAGTGGGTCGACCGCTGGGTAGATACCCAGGGAGGCGATGTCACGGGACAGAACGACGGTGGCGTCCAAGTGGGCGAAGGTGGTCGCTGGCGACGGGTCGGTCAAGTCGTCCGCAGGTACGTATACGGCCTGTACGGAGGTGATCGAACCTTCCTTGGTGGAGGTGATGCGCTCTTGCAGAACGCCCATCTCTTCAGCCAGGGTCGGCTGGTAACCTACTGCAGAAGGCATACGGCCCAGCAGTGCGGACACTTCGGTACCGGCCAGGGTGTAACGATAGATGTTGTCGACGAACAGCAGAACGTCGTTACCTTCGTCACGGAACTTCTCGGCCATGGTCAGGCCGGTCAGCGCTACACGCAGACGGTTTCCTGGTGGCTCGTTCATCTGACCGTAGACCAGCGCTACCTTGTCGAGAACGTTGGAGTCCTTCATCTCGTGGTAGAAGTCGTTACCCTCACGAGTACGCTCACCCACACCAGCGAACACGGAGTAACCGCTGTGTTCCATGGCGATGTTACGGATCAGTTCCATCATGTTTACGGTCTTGCCGACACCGGCACCACCGAACAGACCAACCTTACCACCCTTGGCGAACGGGCAAACCAGGTCGATAACCTTGATGCCGGTTTCCAGCAGGTCGTTGCCGCCTGCCTGGTCCGCGAACGAAGGCGCTGGCTGGTGGATACCGCGACGCTCTTCTTCGCCGATCGGGCCGGCTTCGTCGATCGGGTTGCCCAGTACGTCCATGATACGGCCTAGGGTGGCCTTACCAACTGGAACGGAAATGGCAGCGCCGGTGTCAACGACATCCAGACCGCGCTTCAGGCCTTCGGTCGAGCCCATCGCAATGGTACGAACCACGCCGTCGCCCAGCTGCTGCTGAACTTCCAGGGTGGTTTCCGCGCCTTGTACTTTAAGCGCGTTGTATACACTCGGCACGACGTCACGTGGGAATTCCACGTCGATGACGGCGCCGATGATTTGAACGATACGTCCGCTACTCATAGCTGGATCCTCTGAATATGTGAACCGTTAAACCGCGGCAGCGCCGCCGACGATTTCCGAGATCTCCTGGGTGATCGCAGCCTGACGCGCCTTGTTGTAGATCAACTGAAGCTCTTTGATCAAATCACCGGCGTTGTCTGTGGCGTTCTTCATGGCGATCATCCGGGCCGCTTGTTCAGCAGCGTTGTTCTCGACCACCGCCTGGTATACCTGCGACTCCACGTAGCGCACCATCAAGCCGTCCAGCAGCTCTTTTGCGTCGGGTTCGTACAGGTAGTCCCAGTGATGCTTGAGATCCTGATCCGGGGTTGCCACCAACGGTACCAATTGCTCGACCGTCGGCTTCTGGGTCATGGTATTGATGAACTTGTTCGAAACCACCGAGAGGCGATCGATACGGCCGTCCAGGTAGGCGTCCAGCATCACTTTGACGGAGCCGATCAGATCGTTGATCGATGGCTCTTCGCCCAAGTGGCTGATCGCTGCTACGACGTTGCCGCCAAAGATGCGGAAGAAAGTCGCACCCTTGCTGCCGATCACGCACAGGTCGATTTCCACGCCCTGTTCGCGGTTTGCGCTCATGTCCTTGACCAGGGCCTTGAACAGGTTGGTGTTCAAGCCACCGCACAGACCACGGTCACTGCTCACCACGATATAACCAGCGCGCTTTACAGGGCGCTCGATCATGAACGGGTGGCGGTATTCCGGGTTGGCGTTGGCCAGATGACCGATCACCTGGCGGATACGTTCCGCGTAAGGACGGCTAGCAGCCATGCGCATTTGTGCCTTGCGCATCTTGCTGACCGCCACTTTCTCCATGGCGCTGGTAATTTTTTGCGTGCTTTTGATGCTCGCAATCTTACTGCGAATCTCTTTTGCGCCTGCCATGTATCACCTATCAGGTTAGCAAGCGGGGGCCTGAGCCCCCGCTGCGGCTTACCAGGTCTGGGTGGCCTTGAACTTCTCGATACCGGCTTTCAGGCCTGCGTCGATTTCGTCGTTGAAGTCACCCTTCACGTTGATCTTCGCCATCAGTTCAGCGTGATCACGGTTGAAGAAGGCGATCAGAGCTTGCTCGAAGCTGCCGATCTTGGAGACTTCTACGTCGATCAGGAAGCCACGCTCAGCGGCGTACAGCGACAGAGCCATGTCCGCGATGGACATCGGCGCGTACTGCTTCTGCTTCATCAGCTCGGTAACGCGCTGACCATGCTCCAGCTGCTTGCGGGTCGCTTCGTCCAGATCGGACGCGAACTGGGCGAATGCAGCCAGTTCACGGTACTGAGCCAGAGCGGTACGAATACCACCGGACAGCTTCTTGATGATCTTGGTCTGAGCGGCACCACCTACACGGGATACCGAAACACCGGCGTTCACTGCAGGGCGGATGCCCGAGTTGAACATGGCCGATTCCAGGAAGATCTGACCGTCAGTGATGGAAATCACGTTGGTCGGAACGAACGCAGAAACGTCGCCAGCCTGGGTTTCGATGATCGGCAGAGCGGTCAGGGAACCGGTTTTGCCAGTGACAGCACCGTTGGTGAACTTCTCAACGTACTCTTCCGAAACGCGCGATGCACGCTCCAGCAGACGGGAGTGGAGATAGAACACGTCGCCTGGGTATGCTTCGCGTCCTGGTGGACGGCGCAGCAGCAGGGAGATCTGACGGTAGGCAACGGCCTGCTTGGACAGGTCATCGTAAACGATCAGTGCGTCTTCACCGCGGTCGCGGAAGAACTCGCCCATGGTGCAACCGGCGTATGGCGCCAGGAATTGCAGTGCGGCGGATTCCGAAGCACTGGCAACAACCACGATGGTGTTGGCCAGGGCGCCGGTTTCTTCCAGCTTGCGAACGATGTTGGCAACGGTGGAACGCTTCTGGCCGACAGCAACATAAACGCAGAAAATACCGGAGTCTTTCTGGTTGATGATGGCGTCGATGGCCATGGCGGTCTTGCCGATCTGACGGTCGCCAATGATCAGCTCACGCTGGCCACGGCCGACAGGGATCATGGCGTCGACGGATTTGTAACCAGTCTGTACAGGCTGGTCTACCGACTTACGCCAGATCACGCCTGGAGCCACTTTCTCGACTGCGTCGGTCTGGGTGTTGCCCAGAGGACCTTTGCCGTCAATCGGGTTGCCCAGTGCGTCGACGACGCGACCCAGCAGTTCCTTACCAACCGGAACTTCCAGGATGCGGCCGGTGCACTTGGCGCTCATGCCTTCGGCGAGGGTGTCATAGGCACCCAAGATCACTGCACCTACGGAGTCTTGCTCCAGGTTCAGGGCCATACCGTAGACGCTGCCAGGGAACTCGATCATTTCGCCGTACATGACGTCGGCCAGACCGTGGATCCGCACGATACCGTCGGATACCGAAACGACGGTACCTTCGTTACGGGCTTGGGAGCTCACATCGAGGTTATCGATGCGGCCCTTGATGATTTCACTAATTTCGGAAGGATTGAGTTGCTGCATTGCTCTGCTGCCCCTTCAAACTCAAGATTTCAATGCTTCGGCCAGTTTCGCGATTTTGCCGCGAACAGAGCCATCGATTACCAGGTCACCGGCGCGGATGACGACGCCGCCAATCAGGCTGGCATCCTCCGACGCGTGCAGGCGCACTTCCTGGCCTAACCGTGCACTGAGAACCTTGGCGAGTTTGTCTTGCTGTTCTTGGTTCAACGCGAAGGCACTGGTGACTTCCACGTCCACGGATTTCTCTTGCTCGGCCTTGTACAGGTCGAACAGGGCGGCAATCTCCGGCAGAAGCAGGAGACGGTCGTTTTCCGCGGCAACATGAATGAAATTCTGTGCCTGTGCATTGAACTTGTCACCGCACACGTCAATGAACGTGGCGGCCTTTTCTGCGCTCGTCAGTCGCGGGGCCTTGAGCAGGCGCTGCATGGTGTCGTCTTGCGACACCGCAGCAGCCAGGCCGAGCATGGCTGACCAATTGGCCAGTTGCTGATGGGCCTGGGCATGCTCAAAGGCAGCCTTAGCGTAAGGTCGGGCCAACGTGGTCAGTTCTGCCATGATCGCCCTCGCTTAAATTTCAGCGGCCAGTTTGTTAACCAGCTCCGCATGCGCGTTTTGATCGATTGTGGCGCCAAGGATCTTTTCAGCACCACCAACGGCCAGAGCACCCACTTGGGCACGCAGGGCGTCTTTAGCGCTGTTCAGTTCCTGTTCGATCTCGGCCAGAGCCTGAGCCTTCACACGGTCAGCTTCGACGCGGGCCTGTTCACGGGCTTCCTCGACAAGCTGAGCAGCGCGTTTCTTGCTTTGCTCGATGATTTCGGCTGCTTGTGCTTTAGCTTCACGCAGTTGCTGACCCGCTTTCTCTTGGGCCAGCTCCAGGTCGCGAGCTGCGCGGTTGGCAGCGTCCAAGCCGTCGGCAATCTTCTTTTGGCGCTCTTGCAGAGCAGTGATGACCGGAGGCCATACATACTTCATGCAGAAGAGTACAAAAATCAGGAAAGCAACGGATTGGCCAATCAGGGTTGCATTAATGTTCACGCCAACACCTCGCTCGGTCTTAATTCATACAGCCATCAACTCGTGGTGACGAGTGATTAGCCGGCGATCTGACCAACGAACGGATTCGCGAAGGTGAAGAACAGAGCGATACCAACACCGATCATGGTTACGGCGTCGAGCAGACCGGCAACGATGAACATTTTGACCTGCAGCATCGGAACCATTTCTGGCTGACGAGCAGCGCCTTCCAGGAATTTGCCACCCAGCAGGCCGAAACCAATGGCGGTACCCAGAGCACCCAGGCCGATCAGCAGAGCAACAGCGATAGCGGTCAGACCAACTACAGTTTCCATCTTTCCTCCCGACTTTTACGTCGTATTGGTTAGGTTTTTAGTTTGAAGCGGTAAAACAAATCGTTTGGTACAGCATGCCCTTGCGGACTTTTTAAGCCCTCCCCCCGTACCGGCAGGGAAGGCTATCAGACACGCCAGGCGGTCTTAATGGTTATCTTCGTGAGCCATCGACAGGTAGACGATGGTCAGCATCATGAAGATGAAAGCTTGCAGGGTGATGATCAGGATGTGGAACACAGCCCACGCCCATTGCAGCACCACACCCAGGCCGCTGAGCCACAGCAGGCCGGAGCCGAACATTACAGCGATCAGGATGAACACCAGCTCGCCAGCATACATGTTGCCGAACAGACGCAGTGCCAGCGAGATCGGTTTGGCGATCAGGGTGACGAATTCCAGCAGGAAGTTGACCGGAATCAGCAGGATCTGCACGAAGATATTCTTGCTGCCAAACGGGTGCAGGGTCAGCTCACCGATGAAGCCGCCCAGTCCCTTGACCTTGATGCTGTAGAAGATGATCAGGGCGAAGACGCAGAAGGCCATGGCCAGGGTCGCGTTCGGGTCGGTGGTCGACACGGCGCGGAACGGAATGTGCGGGTCACCGGAAATCAGGATGGCCAGCTGAGGAATCCAGTCGACCGGTACCAGGTCAACGGCGTTCATCAGGAATACCCAGACGAAAATGGTCAGCGCCAGTGGTGCGATTACCGGGCTACGGCCGTGGAAGGAGTCCTTCACGCTGCCGTTGACGAAGTCGACCATCACCTCAACGAAGTTCTGCAGACCGCCAGGTTGGCCGGAAGTCGCCTTCTTGGCCGCCATGCGGAAGATCAACAGGAAGATCAGACCCAGCGCGACGGACCAACCCAGGGTGTCCAGGTGGAACGCCCAGAAGCCCATTGCCTTGGCTTCTGCAGCCGAATGGGCGAAGCCCCAGCTGCCGTCTGGTAGTTGACCGTAGGTCAGGTTCTGCAAGTGGTGCTGGATATAGCCCGAAGCGGTTTCTGCTGCCATGGTTGCCTCAAACGCCCTAAGGTCTCGAAAGTCTTTTATTCATCAGCAGGGGCGCGAACCAGCTGACCAAAAGGGTCAACACGAAGACGCCGAATACTGCTAGCGGCGCCAGTGGCTTCACTCCTGCAAAGGTCAGTGCAAAAAGCACTGCCGTCAAAATCATCTTGCCTGCCTCGCCAGCGTAAAACGACTTGACGATAGCTTGTGCCGCCCGAGCCCCGCTGAAGCGAAAAGCCTTCCAGGCGAAATACACATTGGGCAGCCAGGCAATCAAACCTCCGCAAAGGCCTGAATATCCACTGACCGACCCTTTCCACTGCCACACCACCAAGGTTGCCAGCAGCAGTACGACAAATTGAGCCAGCAGTACCGGAAAAACCGCCCAGCGATGGAAAGGCAGGCGGTTTGGCGTGCGTATTTCCATCACAACTGCTCCTCGGAAGTCGACCAACAAGTCAGCTATGACTTGGCATAATTTGTGCCGACAAAATGCGCGCAGAGTATAGGGGTGGATTAACCCCTATTCAACTCTTCGGTAGTGATTTCCGACTTCGCGCTACAACAGGAATTGTTTCAGCGGATGTGAGCGAGCACGCCTTGCAACTCATCAAGCGAGTTGTAGCGAATAACCAACTGGCCTTTGCCCTTGTTGCCATGACGGATCTGCACGGCCGAGCCCAGGCGCTCTGCGAGCCGCTGTTCAAGGCGTGCGATATCCGGATCAGGTTTGCTCGGTTCGACCGGATCAGGCTTGTCGCTGAGCCACTGACGGACCAGTGCCTCGGTTTGGCGCACGGTGAGGCCACGTGCGACAACATGACGCGCCCCCTCCTCCTGACGATTTTCATCCAGGCCGAGCAATGCACGGGCGTGCCCCATCTCCAGATCACCGTGGGCGAGCATGGTCTTGATCGCATCAGGCAAGGTAATGAGGCGCAGCAGGTTGGCCACAGTCACCCGCGACTTGCCCACTGCGTCAGCCACCTGCTGCTGAGTGAGCTCGAATTCCTGTTGCAGGCGCTGCAGGGCCATGGCCTCTTCCAGTGGGTTGAGGTCTTCGCGCTGGATGTTCTCGATCAATGCCATGGCGATGGCGGCTTCGTCGGGCACTTCGCGGACCATGGCCGGGATCGTGTCCAGGCCGGCCTGCTGGGTAGCGCGCCAACGGCGCTCACCGGCGATGATCTCGTATCGGTTGTCGCCAATCGGGCGTACCACGATCGGTTGCATCACACCATGGTTGCGAATCGAGTGCGCAAGCTCTTCCAGCGCCTCCGGGTCCATGTCCCGGCGAGGCTGATACTTGCCGCGCTGGACCAGCTCGACCGGCAGGTGTTGCAGTTCTTTCTGGTCGATCTTCACAGCCTGCTCTTCGAGCGCGCTGACGGAAGGACCACTGAGCAGTGCATCCAACCCACGTCC
Organism: Pseudomonas sp. 22515; assembly: GCF_052044625.1. Taxonomy (NCBI): domain Bacteria; kingdom Pseudomonadati; phylum Pseudomonadota; class Gammaproteobacteria; order Pseudomonadales; family Pseudomonadaceae; genus Pseudomonas; species Pseudomonas sp. 22515. The sequence goes on along the minus strand of NZ_JBQENN010000012.1, from coordinate 16,171 downwards.
GAGACCCCGTTTCTTGACGGCCATACGGATTCCTTAAGTTGTTTGTGCAGTGCGTGATGGACGGCGTTGACGGCGTACCAGTTCCCCAGCCAGGGCCAGGTACGCCAGCGCGCCCCGCGATTGCTTGTCGTAAGCAAGGGCTGGCATGCCGAAGCTGGGGGCCTCGGCCAAGCGAATGTTGCGCGGAATGACCGTGTCGTACAGCTGAGGGCCAAAGTGCTCCTTCAACTGTGCCGAAACATCGTTGTTCAGGCTCAGACGCGGATCGTACATGGTCCGCAGCAGGCCCTCGATCTTCAACTCCGGGTTCAACCGGGCGGCGATACGCTTGATGTTATCCACAAGGTCGCTGAGACCTTCCAGTGCGTAGTACTCACACTGCATGGGGATAATCACGCCATCGGAAGCGACCAGAGCATTCAGCGTGAGCATCGACAGCGACGGCGGGCAGTCGATGAGGATGTAGTCGTAGTTATCGCGAATAGGCGCCAGGGCGTTGCGCAGACGGCTTTCCTTGACCTGCATTTCCAGCAGCACCACCTCAGCGGCGGTCAGGTCACGGTTTGCCGGCAGCAACTGGAAGCCTCCGTGCTCGGAGTAGTGCATAGCTTGGGCCAAGTCGCACTCCCCGATCAGCAGGTCGTAGACCGAATGCTCGAGCTCGTGCTTGTCCACACCGCTGCCCATGGTGGCGTTGCCCTGCGGATCGAGGTCGATCAGCAGGACACGACGCTTGGTCGCAGCCAGCGAGGCGGCGAGATTGATACAGGTGGTTGTCTTGCCCACACCACCTTTCTGGTTCGCGATTGCGAATACCTTAGCCATTGTTGCGAGTGTTCCCAGTCATGCCTTGCGGCGCAGTATCAGCAGATGGCGCTGGCCCTGGCAACCCGGAACGGTCAGGGCCTGTTCGCTTTCCACTGTGAAGTCTGCGGGCAATGCTACCAGTTCATCGGCAGGATGCAGCCCCTTCATTGCAAGCCATTGCGTCCCGGTGTCGCCCAAGTGGCGGGTCCAGTTGGTGAAGTTCTCCATGCTGCTGAAGGCGCGGGAGATGATTCCGTCGAACGGTTGTGCCGGCTGGAAGGCCTCGACCCGGCTGTGGATAACCGTGAGGTTGTCCAGCTTGAGTTCCATTTTCACCTGAGTCAGGAAACGGGTCTTCTTGCCATTGGCGTCCAGCACGGTGACGCGCTTGTGTGGATGCAGGGTAGCCAGCGGGATGCCGGGCATGCCACCGCCGCTGCCAACATCCAGCCAGTTATCACGATCGTTGTGGATAAAAGACATGACGCTAAGGCTGTCGAGCAGGTGGCGCGAAACCATCTCGTCCGGGTCGCGCACAGCAGTCAGGTTGTAGGCTTTGTTCCATTTGATCAACAGAGCCAGGTAGCCAAGCAGCTTCTCGTGCTGCTCGGCAGTCAGCTCGACGCCAAGCTGGCGCGCACCTGTGGATAACTCTTCAGCGTGTTGAGGGGTGACCAGGGAACTCAAGCGCTTTGCTCCAATTCGCGGCCAGCGCCGCGTTTTTTCAAGTGAATCAGCAACAGGGAAATCGCCGCCGGGGTCACACCCGGGATACGCGAAGCCTGGCCCAGCGTCTCCGGACGGGTCTGGCTCAGCTTGCCCTGTATCTCCTTGGACAGGCCGGAAATCGTCGTGTAGTCGATATCCACAGGCAGGCGTGTGTCTTCGCTGGCGCGCAGTCGGGCAATTTCATCCTGCTGGCGGTCGATGTAGCCGGCGTATTTGGTGCGGATCTCGACCTGCTCGGCAACCTGTGGATCGATCGCTTCACCGCCAGTCGCTTCGATCAGGCCGGCGTAGTCGATTTCGGGGCGCGCCAGCAGGTTGAGCAAGCTGTACTCGTGGCTCAGCGGAGTGCCGAATTTATCCACAACGGCCTGACCTTGCTCGGTATTCGGCCGAACCCAGGTCGATTTCAGGCGCTGTTCCTCACGCTCGATACCGTCGCGCTTGGCGCAGAACGCGGCCCAGCGCAGGTCATCGATCAGGCCCAGTTCACGGCCCTTTTCGGTCAGGCGCAGGTCGGCGTTGTCTTCGCGCAGTATCAGCCGATACTCGGCACGCGAGGTAAACATGCGGTACGGCTCCTGGGTACCCAAGGTAATCAGGTCGTCCACCAGTACGCCGATGTATGCCTCGTCGCGGCGCGGGCACCAGCTGTCACGGCCCTGCGCCCGAAGTGCGGCGTTAGTCCCGGCCAGCAGGCCCTGGGCGCCGGCTTCTTCGTACCCGGTGGTGCCGTTGATCTGCCCGGCGAAGAACAGGCCGCCGATAACTTTGGTCTCGAGGCTGTACTTGAGGTCACGGGGATCGAAGTAGTCGTACTCGATGGCATAGCCCGGGCGCACGATGTGGGCGTTTTCCATGCCGCAGATCGAACGGACCAGCTCCAACTGCACGTCGAACGGCAGCGAAGTGGAAATACCGTTGGGATACAACTCATGGGTGTTCAAGCCTTCCGGCTCAATGAACACCTGGTGGCTTTCCTTGTCGGCGAAGCGGTGGATCTTGTCTTCGATCGACGGACAGTAGCGCGGACCGACACCTTCGATCACGCCCGAGTACATCGGTGAACGGTCGAGGTTCGAGGCAATGATCTCGTGGGTGCGCGCATTGGTGTGGGTAATCCAGCAGCTCACCTGACGCGGGTGCATTTCGGCATTGCCCATGAACGACATCACCGGGATCGGCGTATCGCCTGGCTGTTCGGTCATTACCGAGAAGTCCACCGAGCGGCCGTCAATGCGTGGCGGGGTACCGGTTTTCAGGCGGCCGACGCGCAGCGGCAGTTCACGCATGCGGTGGGCCAGGGCAATCGAAGGTGGATCACCGGCGCGACCACCGGAATGGTTTTGCAGACCAATGTGGATAAGGCCGCCGAGGAAGGTACCGGTAGTCAGCACCACCGATTCGGCAAAGAAACGCAGGCCCATCTGGGTCACCACGCCTTTGACCTGGTCCTGGTCGACGATCAGGTCATCGCAGGACTGCTGGAATATCCACAGGTTTGGCTGGTTTTCCAGGATTTCACGTACCACTGCCTTGTAGATGGCGCGGTCGGCTTGCGCACGGGTGGCTCGTACGGCCGGGCCCTTGCGGTTGTTCAGAACGCGGAACTGGATGCCGCTCTTGTCGGTGGCCAGCGCCATGGCGCCGCCGAGCGCATCGATCTCTTTGACCAGATGGCTTTTGCCAATACCGCCGATGGCGGGGTTGCAGCTCATGTGACCGAGGGTTTCCACGTTATGGGTCAGCAGCAGGGTTTTCACACCCATGCGTGCAGACGCAAGCGCAGCCTCGGTACCGGCATGGCCGCCGCCGATGACGATCACGTCAAAACGGGAAGGGAAATCCACCACGCACCTCGTGCCTGTTTTTGCGAATAGAGAAGGTAAGCGGACAAGTATAGGGACTTCACCCCCAGTAAAGAAACCGTCTGAGCAAATTTTGACCAGTCTGTGGATGAGTGGCAAACAACAGAAATCAAAGAGAAGAAATTTAAAAAGCTTTGTTTTTATGTTTATTCTTATGCACAGCGATATCTGTGGATAAAGTCCTGTATCCCAATAATGGCGCTATGTAGAGAGAAATTAAACCCTGTGTCTGGAGTGCCATGAGGCCTATGGATAACGTCTTTTAGCCTGTGGATTAAATGGCTGTTTACCCACAGGCGGGTTTTTCCTCAGAAAAAAAGCCCGCTTATCAACTGAGCTGAAGGCGACTTTTCCACAGGGCTCCTGAGCACAGTTTTCGAGCCGAGCATGGAAAATTCATCTCGCTGGCGGCCAGACATGGTCAGGTTGGAGCGATCGAGCCCGCGAAGGGGTCGGTACATCCACAGAGATCTGGAGCTTGTAAGGGCTTCTTCGCGGGTCCGCCCGCCCCCACAGGTGTTTGGGTCATCGGCCTGCATTCATCTTCTGCAACGAATTTCAGGCAAAAAAAAGCCGCTCCCTAAGGAGCGGCGCTTGGCCTTGCCTGGCTGTGGATTACTTGCCGATGCAGAAGCTGGAGAATATCCGCCCAAGCAGGTCATCCGAGCTGAATGCTCCTGTAATCTCCCCCAGCGCATGCTGTGCCTGGCGTAAGTCCTCAGCCAGAAGCTCTCCCGCGCCCGCCAAGGTCAATTGAGCACGGCCGTGCTCCAGGTGCTCGCTGGCTTGGCGCAAGGCATCCAGATGGCGCCGGCGGGCGCTGAAGCCACTCTCTGCAGTCTGCTCGTAACCCATACAACCCTTCAGATGGTCGCGGAGCAGTTGCAGCCCTGTGTCGTCGCCCTTGGCGCTCAGGGTAATGGTCACATGGCCGTCATCGCACTGTTCCAGCGCTACCCGCTCACCACTCAGGTCGGCCTTGTTGCGAATCAACGTGACCTTGGCCGGGTCCGGCCGCTGAGCGAGAAACTCCGGCCACAAAGCGAACGGATCGCTGGCCTCGGGCGCAGTGGAGTCGACCACCAGCAGCACACGGTCTGCTTCGCCAATGGCCTTCAGGGCGCGTTCCACACCGATCTTTTCCACATGGTCATCGGTATCGCGCAAGCCGGCAGTATCGACAACGTGCAGCGGCATGCCGTCGATGTGGATATGTTCGCGCAGGATATCCCGCGTGGTGCCGGCGATGTCAGTGACGATGGCTGCTTCCCGCCCGGCCAGCTGGTTCAGCAAGCTCGATTTACCGGCATTAGGTCGGCCAGCAATGACTACCGTCATGCCGTCACGCAGCAAGGCGCCCTGCCCGGCCTCGCGCTGCACAGTGGATAACTCGCTGCGCACGGCATCAAGCATCGACAGCACGTGGCCATCGGCGAGGAAGTCGATCTCTTCCTCAGGAAAGTCGATCGCCGCCTCGACGTAAATTCGCAGGGCAATCAACGCCTCGGTGAGGCTGTGCACACGCCTGGAGAATTCCCCTTGCAGCGAGCGCAGGGCGTTGCGCGCTGCCTGGCTGGAACTGGCCTCGATCAGGTCGGCGATGGCTTCGGCCTGCGCCAGGTCGAGCTTGTCGTTGAGGAAGGCGCGCTCGCTGAACTCGCCCGGGCGAGCCAGACGACAGCCGACTTGTACACAGCGCTGCAGCAGCATGTCCAAAACCACCGGGCCGCCGTGTCCCTGCAGTTCAAGCACGTCCTCACCAGTGAACGAATTAGGCCCGGGAAAGAACAGAGCAATCCCTTCGTCCAGCACCAGCCCTTCATCGTCGCGGAACGGACCGTAATGGGCATGCCGCGGGGTCAGGGTGCGCCCAGTGATCAACAGGCCGGCCTTGGCAGCCAGAGGGCCGGACAACCTGACAATTCCCACACCGCCCCGGCCTTGGGCCGTGGCGATGGCGGCGATGGTTTCACGCACAGTGTTCATGCTCGAAAGCCTCTACGACAAAAACGACAGATAGCAAAAACGCCCCACTAGGGGGCGTTTTTTATTCATAGGCTAGCGTATTAGCCCGTCAAGCAGCAGCTTTTTTGGTAGCTGCTTCGATACGGCGAGTGATGTACCACTGCTGCGAAATCGACAGGCAGTTGTTCACAACCCAGTACAGCACCAGACCGGCAGGGAACCACAGGAAGAAGAAGGTGAAGATGATTGGCATCATTTTCATCACCTTGGCCTGCATCGGATCCGGCGGTGTCGGGTTCAGGCGCTGCTGGATGAACATGGTGGCGCCCATGATGATCGGCAGGATGAAGAACGGATCCTTGATCGACAGGTCGGTAATCCACAATATCCATGGGGCCTGGCGCATTTCCACGCTTTCCAGCAATACCCAGTACAGGGCCAGGAATACCGGCATCTGCACCAGGATCGGCAGGCAGCCGCCCAGTGGGTTGATCTTCTCTTTCTTGTAAAGCTCCATCATCGCCTGGGACATCTTCTGGCGATCGTCACCGAAGCGTTCCTTGAGTGCGGCGAGCTTAGGTGCAACGGCACGCATACGCGCCATGGAGCGGTAGCTGGCAGCCGACAGCGGGAAGAACAGGCCTTTGATCAACATGGTCAGCACGATGATCGACCAGCCCCAGTTACCCAGCAGGCTGTGGATATGTTGCAGCAGCCAGAAGATCGGCTGAGCGATGAACCACAGGAAGCCGTAGTCGACGGTCAATTCCAGGCCTGGGGACAACTCTTTCAGCTTGGACTGGATCTTCGGGCCGGCGTACAGCAGGGCACTGGTTTCGACCTTGCCGCCAGCCGGTACGCTGATAACGGGGCCGGTGTAGCCGATGATGTAGTTGCCCTGGCTATCCTTGCGGGTCTGGACAACGTTGTTGTCCGACTTGGCCGGAATCCAGGCGGTCACGAAGTAGTGCTGCAGCCAGGCAACCCAGCCGCCGGACACATTTTCTTTCAAACTACCTTTGTCGATGTCCTTCATCGAGACCTTTTTGTAAGGCTCAGATGCTGTCCACAGGGCTGCACCCAGGTAGGTAGCGGTGCCGGTGGCAGTACTGGAAGACGGATCGCCGCTGGCATCACGCTTGAGCTGGGCAAACATGTTGCCGCTCCAGGCCTGGCCGCTCTGGTTGTCGATCAGGTAGCTGACATTCAGGTCGTACTCACCGCGCTTGAAGCTGAAACGCTTGATGTAGTTGACACCGTTGTCACTGAACTTCAGGTCTACCACCAGTTGTTCCTGGCCGTCGGCCAGCTGGTAGCTCTTCTGCTCGGCGGCATACAGGGGACGGCCGCTGGCGCGGGCATCCGGGCCATCGGTGCCGGTCAGACCACTTTGTGCCAGGTAAACACGCTCACCACCGTTGTCGAACAACTGGAATGGAATGTTCGGGTGGTCTTGACGGCGTGGGTACTTCGGCAGGTTCAGCTGGACGATGTCACCACCGACCGGATCGATAGCCAGTTCCAGAACGTCGGTCTTGACTCGGATCAGGTCCTTGCTGAGTGCGACCGGTGCCAGTTCGGCAGGGCTCGATTCGGCGTTGGCGCTCGGTACATCGGCGCTGGCACCGTTGTTACCGGCCGGCACGCCATCGGGCAAGCCCGGAGCAACAGTGCTGGCAGCAGTATTCTGAGTCGGCAGGGCAGCCTGGCCGTAGTCATCGTTCCACTTCAGGACCATGACGTAGGACACGACTGCCAGCGCGGCGATCAGGATCGTGCGTTTAATATCCATGATTACTCGGCTATCGAAGAAGTTCGGGAGGAAGGAGCGGGTGGAACGGGGTCGAAACCGCCGTCATTCCACGGATGACAACGCCCCAGGCGACGAACGGCCAGCCACCCACCACGCCAGATGCCATGGTTTTCGATGGCTTCATACGCGTAACAGGAGCAACTGGGGAAAAACCGACAGTGATTGGCCATCAGAGGACTAATGGCGTAACGGTAAAACTGGATCGGAACGAGTGCCAGTTTACGCATCTTGGCTGTCTACCCCTGCGGAATTGGCGGTGACTGCTGGTGTCGGCCGGCTGCGCGCCAAGCGTTTCCAGAGCTTGCCAAAGTGTTGGTGCAATTCCGGGTTTTCTATCTCACCCAATCCCTTGCGCGCGACGATCACGATGTCCAGGCCGGCAAGCAATTGCTGGTTCAGACGAAAGGAATCGCGCATCAAGCGCTTGAGGCGGTTGCGTTGAACGGCGAGCTTGACACTCTTCTTGCCGATTACCAAGCCAAGGCGTGGGTGATCGAGGCCGTTCTCGCGAGCAAGGATCAGCAGGTTTTTCCCTGGAACCTTGCCGGTTGGGGAGTCGAAGACCGCTTTGAAATGCCGGGGTGTAAGCAGTCGCTTTTCCCGACTGAAGTCCTGACTCACCACCTGTGCCGAAAAATCAAATGGCCAGACGCTTACGGCCTTTGGCACGACGACGCGACAGAACAGCACGGCCGTTCTTGGTAGCCATACGGGCACGGAAACCGTGGGTGCGGGCGCGCTTGATGGTGCTTGGTTGGAAAGTACGTTTCATGGCGTGTTACCTGGTTTGTCGACGACGGGCCGGGATGGCCCCCTTTTTAAGAGACCGGCGATTCTAGAGAAAGCAAGCCCATAGGTCAATTTCCAACCAGTCTTTCCATATAGAGCATGTGATGGACGGTGCCTGTTGATCAGTGCCCAAGCAGTGCTTGATCGGACACACGGATCGGGGACAACATGAAAAAAAAGAAGAGACATATAAAAAGCTTTTTTGAAGAACTTATAACTCTTAAGTGGATAACCTTCTGTGGATAACCTTCGCCGGCCCATGAGTTACGGGGTGTACAGAGTTTTACAACTTTGTTCTGAACCCGTGCTGCGCTTGTTCCCATCGTGAGCGAAAGCTGTGGATGAAAACACCTGTTATCCACAGTGGAGTTATCAACAGGCTAGGGGTTAGGGTTGTGCATAGCCCTCACGGCCGTTTATCCACAGGGCTTATTCACAGAGGCGAAATGCCGTTTTGGTCGATAAATGGCTGTTTTGTCATGGTTCCTAACGTGTCCACATGTGGATAACTGAACGCTCGACCGGTACAATGGCGGTTTGTTTTTGCCTCATCCGGCTTTCAAACTCAGGGGATATCCGTGTCAGTGGAACTTTGGCAGCAGTGCGTGGAGCTTCTGCGCGATGAACTGCCTGCCCAGCAATTCAACACCTGGATCCGTCCGCTACAGGTCGAAGCCGAAGGCGACGAGTTGCGCGTCTATGCGCCTAACCGTTTCGTTCTCGATTGGGTCAATGAAAAGTACCTGGGTCGCTTGCTCGAGCTGTTGGGTGAGAACGGTAGCGGCATTGCACCAGCCCTTTCCTTATTAATAGGTAGCCGCCGCAGCTCGGCCCCAAGGGCTGCGCCCAACGCGCCGGTCAGCGCTGCCGTTGCGGCCTCGCTGGCGCAGACTCAGGCGCACAAGACGGCCCCGGCAGCAGCGGTTGAACCCGTTGCCGTGGCCGCGGCCGAGCCTGTATTGGTCGAGACGTCTTCGCGTGACAGCTTTGATGCCATGGCCGAGCCTGCTGCGGCGCCGCCCAGTGGTGGCCGGGCTGAACAGCGCACCGTGCAGGTTGAAGGTGCGCTCAAGCACACCAGTTATCTGAACCGGACCTTTACCTTTGACACCTTCGTCGAAGGTAAGTCGAACCAGCTCGCCCGCGCGGCTGCCTGGCAGGTTGCGGACAACCCTAAGCATGGTTACAACCCACTGTTCCTTTATGGCGGTGTGGGTTTGGGTAAAACCCACCTTATGCATGCTGTGGGTAACCATCTGCTGAAGAAGAATCCGAACGCCAAGGTGGTGTACCTGCATTCGGAGCGTTTCGTCGCGGACATGGTCAAAGCGTTGCAACTCAATGCCATCAACGAATTCAAGCGCTTCTACCGCTCGGTGGACGCGTTGCTGATCGACGATATCCAGTTCTTCGCTCGCAAAGAGCGCTCGCAAGAAGAGTTTTTCCACACCTTCAACGCCTTGCTTGAGGGCGGCCAGCAGGTAATCCTTACCTCTGACCGCTATCCCAAGGAAATCGAAGGCCTGGAAGAGCGTCTGAAGTCGCGCTTTGGTTGGGGCCTGACGGTGGCTGTCGAGCCGCCAGAGCTGGAGACCCGCGTAGCGATCCTGATGAAGAAGGCCGACCAGGCCAAAGTCGAGCTCCCGCATGACGCAGCCTTTTTCATCGCTCAGCGCATTCGCTCCAACGTCCGTGAGCTGGAAGGTGCACTGAAGCGGGTTATCGCTCACTCGCATTTCATGGGGCGTGACATCACCATCGAGCTGATTCGTGAATCGCTCAAGGATCTGTTGGCGCTGCAAGACAAACTGGTCAGTGTGGATAACATTCAGCGTACTGTCGCTGAGTACTACAAGATCAAGATCTCCGATCTGTTGTCCAAGCGTCGTTCGCGTTCTGTCGCGCGCCCGCGTCAGGTAGCCATGGCCCTGTCCAAGGAGTTGACCAACCACAGTCTGCCGGAAATCGGCGACATGTTCGGTGGTCGCGACCATACGACCGTGCTGCACGCCTGCCGCAAAATCAATGAACTGAAGGAATCCGACGCGGACATCCGCGAGGACTACAAGAACCTGCTGCGGACGCTGACGACCTGATGGCCGTCTGCGCAGCTAATTGAAGGCAAGGGACTAGACCATGCATTTCACCATTCAACGCGAAGCCCTGTTGAAACCCCTGCAACTGGTCGCCGGTGTCGTCGAGCGCCGTCAGACCTTGCCGGTCCTGTCCAACGTATTGCTGGTCGTACAAGGCCAGCAACTGTCGTTGACCGGTACCGACCTGGAAGTCGAGCTGGTAGGCCGAGTGCAACTGGAAGAGCCGGCCGAGCCTGGCGAGATCACTGTTCCGGCGCGCAAGCTGATGGACATCTGCAAAAGCCTGCCTAACGACGCCCTGATCGATATCAAGGTCGACGAGCAGAAGTTGTTGGTAAAGGCCGGCCGCAGCCGCTTCACCCTGTCGACCCTGCCTGCCAACGACTTCCCGACTGTGGAAGAAGGCCCGGGTTCGCTGACCTGCAACCTGGAGCAGAGCAAGCTGCGCCGCCTGATCGAGCGAACCAGCTTCGCCATGGCCCAGCAGGATGTGCGCTATTACCTCAACGGCATGCTGCTTGAGGTTTCCCGCAACACGTTGCGGGCCGTATCCACCGACGGTCACCGCTTGGCGCTTTGCTCGATGAGCGCGCCGATCGAGCAGGAGGATCGACACCAGGTCATCGTGCCGCGTAAAGGTATCCTGGAGTTGGCGCGCCTGCTGACCGATCCTGAAGGTATGGTCAGCATCGTGCTGGGCCAGCATCACATCCGCGCCACTACTGGCGAGTTCACCTTTACCTCCAAGCTGGTGGACGGCAAGTTCCCGGACTACGAGCGCGTACTGCCCAAAGGCGGTGACAAGCTGGTTGTCGGAGACCGCCAGGCGCTGCGTGAAGCTTTCAGCCGTACTGCGATTCTTTCCAACGAAAAGTACCGCGGTATTCGCCTGCAACTGGCTGCCGGTCAACTGAAGATCCAGGCTAACAACCCTGAGCAGGAAGAAGCTGAAGAAGAAATCAGCGTGGACTACGAAGGTAGCTCGCTGGAGATTGGTTTCAACGTCAGCTACTTGCTGGACGTGCTGGGCGTGATGACTACTGAGCAAGTTCGTCTGATCTTGTCCGATTCAAACAGCAGTGCGCTGCTGCAGGAAGCTGGCAATGACGATTCTTCCTACGTTGTCATGCCGATGCGCCTGTAACCTGTAGCAGGCGAAATGTCCCTTCGACGTATCATGGTCACCGCGGTGCGCAACTTGCACCCGGTGACACTCTTACCCTCCCCCCGCATCAACATCCTTTACGGCGCCAACGGCAGCGGCAAGACTAGCGTGCTCGAAGCCGTGCATTTGCTCGGGCTGGCCCGTTCATTTCGCAGCACCCGCCTGAATCCGGTTATTCAGTACGAACAGGCTGCCTGTACTGTGTTCGGCGAGGTTCAGCTGACGGAGGGTGGTACGAGCAACCTGGGTGTGTCCCGTGAGCGCCAAGGGGATTTTACTATCCGCATCGATGGGCAGAATGCGCGCAGTGCTGCGCAATTGGCTGAGTTACTGCCCCTTCAGCTCATCAACCCAGACAGTTTCCGGCTGCTGGAAGGTGCCCCAAAAATACGCCGCCAGTTTCTGGACTGGGGGGTGTTCCACGTGGAACCTCGTTTTCTGCCAGCCTGGCAACGCCTTCAGAAGGCGCTGCGGCAGCGGAACTCATGGTTGCGTCATGGTACACTTGACCCAGCTTCGCAAGCCGCCTGGGACCGGGAATTGTGCCTGGCTAGCGCGGAAATAGATGAATACCGTCGCAACTACATCAAGGCCTTGAAGCCCGTCTTCGAGCGAACCCTGAGCGAACTGGTCGAGCTGGACGGGTTGACCCTAAGCTACTATCGAGGCTGGGACAAGGACCGGGAACTGCAAGAAGTGCTCGCCTCCTCCCTCCTTCGCGATCAGCAGATGGGCCATACCCAAGCCGGTCCGCAGCGTGCTGATCTGCGTTTGCGGTTGGCTGGCAATAACGCAGCCGACATCCTGTCGCGTGGTCAGCAAAAGTTGGTGGTATGCGCATTGCGCATTGCCCAAGGCCACCTCGTTAGTCAGGCTCGCCGCGGTCACTGTATTTATCTCGTGGATGACTTGCCGTCCGAACTGGATGACCAGCATCGCCGCGCACTGTGCCGCTTGCTTGAAGAATTACGCTGCCAGGTGTTCATCACCTGTGTAGATCACGAATTACTGAGGGAAGGCTGGCAGACGGAAACGCCAGTTGCTTTGTTCCACGTGGAACAAGGCCGTATCACCCAGACCCACGACCATCGGGAGTGAAGGCATGAGCGAAAATCAAACGTACGACTCCTCCAGCATCAAGGTGCTGAAAGGTTTGGATGCCGTACGCAAGCGTCCCGGCATGTACATTGGCGACACCGATGATGGTAGTGGCCTGCACCACATGGTCTTCGAGGTGGTCGACAACTCGATCGACGAAGCCCTCGCCGGTCACTGCGATGACATCACTGTCATCATCCATCCGGACGAATCTATCAGTGTGCGCGACAACGGTCGCGGTATTCCGGTCGATGTGCATAAGGAAGAAGGCGTTTCCGCAGCCGAGGTCATCATGACTGTGCTGCACGCCGGCGGTAAGTTCGACGACAACTCCTACAAAGTATCCGGCGGTTTGCACGGTGTAGGTGTGTCGGTTGTGAACGCCCTGTCCGAGAAGCTGGTTCTGACCGTTCGCCGTAGCGGCAAGATCTGGGAACAGACTTACGTTCACGGTGTTCCACAAGCGCCTATGGCGGTTGTCGGTGACAGTGAAACCACGGGTACCCACATCCACTTCAAGCCATCGGCTGAAACCTTCAAGAACATTCACTTCAGCTGGGACATCCTGGCCAAGCGCATCCGCGAGCTGTCGTTCCTCAACTCGGGCGTTGGCATTCTGCTGAAGGATGAGCGCAGCGGTAAGGAAGAGTTCTTCAAGTACGAAGGCGGTTTGCGTGCGTTCGTCGAGTACTTGAACACCAACAAGACGCCGGTCAACTCCCAGGTGTTCCACTTCAACGTTCAGCGTGACGATGGCGTGGGTGTTGAAGTCGCCCTGCAATGGAACGACAGCTTCAACGAAAACCTGCTGTGCTTTACCAACAATATTCCGCAGCGAGATGGCGGCACCCACCTGGTGGGCTTCCGTTCCTCGCTGACCCGTAGCCTTAACAGCTACATCGAGCAGGAAGGCCTGGCCAAGAAGAACAAGGTGGCAACCACTGGCGACGACGCCCGTGAAGGCCTGACCGCAATCATCTCGGTGAAGGTACCGGACCCGAAGTTCAGCTCGCAGACCAAGGACAAGCTGGTCTCCTCGGAGGTGAAAACCGCCGTGGAACAGGAGATGAACAAGTACTTCGCCGATTTCCTCTTGGAAAACCCGAACGAGGCGAAGGCCGTCGTTGGCAAGATGATCGACGCAGCTCGCGCCCGTGAAGCCGCCCGTAAAGCCCGTGAAATGACCCGCCGTAAAGGTGCGCTGGATATCGCGGGTCTGCCGGGCAAACTGGCCGACTGCCAAGAGAAGGATCCTGCTCTCTCCGAACTGTACCTGGTGGAGGGTGACTCTGCGGGTGGCTCGGCCAAGCAAGGCCGCAACCGTCGTACCCAGGCGATCTTGCCGCTGAAGGGTAAAATCCTCAACGTCGAGAAAGCGCGCTTCGACAAGATGATTTCGTCCCAGGAAGTGGGCACGCTGATCACTGCGCTGGGCTGTGGTATCGGCCGTGAAGAGTACAACATCGACAAACTGCGTTATCACAACATCATCATCATGACCGATGCTGACGTTGACGGTTCGCACATCCGTACGCTGCTGCTGACTTTCTTCTTCCGTCAGCTGCCAGAGCTGGTCGAGCGTGGCTACATCTATATTGCCCAGCCGCCGCTGTACAAGGTGAAACGAGGCAAGCAGGAGCAGTACATCAAGGACGATGAGGCCATGGAAGAGTACATGACCCAGTCGGCTCTGGAAGATGCCAGCCTGCACCTGGACGAATCGGCACCAGCAGTTTCCGGTGTGCAGCTGGACGCGCTGGTGAATGAGTTCCGTAGTGTCATGAAGACTCTCAAGCGCCTGTCGCGCTTGTACCCGGAAGAGCTGACTGAGCACTTTGTCTACCTGCCTGAGGTGACCCTGGAGCAGTTGGGTGACCACGCAGTGATGCAAGCCTGGCTGACTCAGTTCCAGGCGCGTCTGAACTCCAGCCAGAAGTCTGGCCTGGCTTACAACGCCAGCCTGCGTGAAGACAAAGAGCGCAACGTATGGCTGCCTGAAGTGGAAATTACCTCTCACGGTCTGGCCAGCTATATCACGTTCAACCGCGATTTCTTCGGCAGCAATGACTACCGTACCGTAGTCAACATTGGTGCCAAGCTTTCGAGCCTGTTGGGTGAAGGTGCGTACGTGCAGCGGGGTGAACGCCGCAAGGCAATCGTCGAGTTCAAAGAGGGCCTGGATTGGCTGATGAACGAGACCACCAAGCGCCATACGATTCAGCGATACAAAGGGCTGGGGGAGATGAACCCGGACCAACTGTGGGAAACCACCATGGACCCGACCGTTCGCCGTATGCTCAAGGTCACGATCGAAGATGCCATCGCCGCTGACCAGATCTTCAACACCCTGATGGGTGATGCGGTCGAGCCGCGTCGTGACTTCATCGAAAGTAACGCGCTGTCGGTGTCGAACCTGGACTTCTGATCAGGTGTAGGTTCACAGAAAAGCTGCACGCTTTCACAAATAGATGACCGGCCGGGCTTCAACCATGGCCCCTGTCGGTCACCATCAAGCCCGCCTTCGCGGGCTTTTTTTTGGTTCTTCACGGAATCCCGGGAAAGACAGAAACAAGAACGCCGGTTTGATGGATGATGTTCGTGCGAGCAAACACATCAACAAACCGGCGTTCTTGTGCACGATATTAATACGTTTCTGCCCTTTTGGGAGGGCTTTTCTGTCATTGCCATCAGGCCTGACGGCGACGATCTGCTGATCGACCTGATTCCGCAGCCCACTAGGTTCCCCACCTGCAGCGGCTGCCATCAGCCCAGCACCGCCATCCACGAATACTGCCAGCGCTCGATCCGTGATCTCCCCATTCTTGGCCATGCGGTACGGTTGAATGTGGAACTGCGGCGCGTTGGGTGTCGCGCATGCGGCAAGCGGATGGAGTCAGTCAGCTGGCTTGATCGCTATTCGCGTATGACCCAGCGCTTGGCCGAGGCCGTGATCCAGGCTTGCCAGCGGCTGCCTACCCTGCACGTCGCCGAGCTGTTTGACTTGCATTGGGACAGTGTGCGCTTGCTGGAACGACGAGCTCTACAAGCCGCTCTAGAGAAGCTACCAAAGGCCCAGCCCAGGCGCCTGGTGATGGACGAGTTCGCCCTGTTCAAAGGCCATCGCTACGCCAGCGTGGTGCTGGACGCCGATACCCGCCGGGTGCTGTGGATTGGTGAAGGACGTAGCAGAACGGCTATCAGGCCCTTCTTTGAAGAGCTGGGGCCAGAAGGCTGTGCGCGGATCGAAGCAGTGGCGATGGACATGAACACCGCATTTGACCTAGAGGTACGCCAACACTGCCCTCAGGCACGCGTGGTCTACGACCTGTTTCATGTAGTCGCCAAGTATGGGCGCGAGGTGATTGACCGGGTACGGGTCGACGAAGCCAACCGTCTGCGCCATGACAAACCCGCGCGCAGGGTGATCAAGCAAGCACGCTGGCTACTGCTGCGTAATCCGGAAAATCTCAAGCGAGAAGATCAACAGGTGCACCTGAGGGATCTGCTGTCGGCTAACCAATCGCTGATGACGGTTTATCTGATGAAAGCAGAGTTAAAAGCGCTGTGGTCGCCCACCACCGCCTGGGGTTGGCGATCAGCCTGGAAGCAGTGGCTGCGTCTGGCTGATGAAAGCGCGATACCGGCACTGAAGCAGTTTGCTAAACGCCTGAAGGGATACTGGCGCGGCATCTTGAGCAGGGTGCGATGGCCAATGCATACGGGCCAGCTGGAAGGCATCAACAACCGGATCAAGGTGATCAAGCGGATGGCTTACGGCTACCGGGACAGCGAATTCTTTTTCATGAAGATCAAGAATGACTTTCCCGGCAATCCGTGAAGAACC
>NZ_JBQENN010000011.1:145983-172194 GCF_052044625.1 Pseudomonas sp. 22515 | reverse complement strand
ATTGAGTAGGAGGCGGGTTCACACCCGCCGTCCTCTCACACCACCGTGCGTACGGTTCCGTACACGGCGGTTCAAGCTATGCGGCTAAGCCGGTTGATCGTATCCAGTATCGAGACCAGTCCGAGTCGATCCCATAGTTTCTTCGGCAGCGCCTGATTCATATGTGGCGCCCCCGAGTTCCACCATGGGCCTCGGCCGTTATAGGCCGATTTACAGGCACGCTCCTCGCTTAAGCCCAGACGCATCAGGTTGCGCGCCCTCGTAGAGGGCTGTTTCCATTGGCGCCAAATGGCACAGCGGAGTTTGTGCCTGATCCAGCCATCCAGCTCCTCAAGTGGCCGCTTGCTCTGGCTGAGCTTGAAGTAACCCGCCCAACCTCGTAGTACGGGGTTTATCCGCTCGATGGTGTTTGCCATCTTGCGGCCCCGCGCGCCGCATAGCAGCTCTGCGAGCCGGTCGCGCAGGCGACTCAGGCTCACCGTTGCCACCCGCAACCTTGGCTGCTGATGCCAGCTCATCCCATAACCCAAGTAATCACACTTCCAGGCTCTCGCGACTCGACTCTTCTTCTGATTCACCGTCAGTTTCAAACGTTGACTCAGGAAGCGCTCGACACTAGCCAGTACCCGTTCGCCAGCCCGAGGACTGCGCACATAAATGTTCGCGTCATCGGCATAGCGCACGAAGCGATGGCCCCGCCGCTCCAGTTCGCGGTCAAATTCATCGAGCAGGATATTCGACAGCAGCGGCGAGAGCGGGCCGCCTTGCGGCGTCCCTTCCTGCCGTGGACTGACGACACCGCCTGACATGACTCCCGCTTCAAGGTAGCGACGGATAAGCCTAAGTACGCACTTATCTTTGACCCGGCGCTCGATACAGGCCATGAGGATGTCGTGGTTGACCCGATCAAAAAACTTCTCCAGATCGACTTCCACGCACCACCGGTGCCCCGATGCCACATGGGCACGGGCCATCTCGACAGCTTGATGCGCGCTCCTGCCCGGACGGAAGCCGTAGCTAAAATCCGAGAACAAAGGATCGAAGAATGGCGTGAGTTGTTGCAGCAATGCCTGCTGGATCAGGCGATCCACGACGCTGGGAATTCCCAGTTGCCGCGTGCCGCCCTGCGGCTTGAGAATTTCAACCGCACGTACGGCTTGGGGATGGTATTCACCGGCCAGCAATCTGCCTTTGAGGATTGGCCAATACTGATTCACATAGCCTGCAAGGTCGGCGACCGTCATGCCATCGGCACCCGGCGCTCCCTTATTGCTGACTACGCGCTTATACGCACGTCTGAGGTTGGCCGGTGCGAGCACCCGCTCCATCAGCGTGTCCGGCTCTGCGTTCGTCCACGCCGATGACGCCGTCGATACCTTTGCGCTGTCAGGCATCATCCTCGGCTTCTGGCCGGGATTCGGAGTGACAGATTCCGTTTTAGGAAATTTCTGCATTGCGGCTACCAACGAGACAGTGACGCCTACTGGCGGCATAACCTGTTCGGCCCTTGGTGACGCGGTTAACCGCCACTTACTACGGCCTCGGCTGACTTCTGCACGCTCATCCCGTCGCCTCTCGACGCTCGGTAGCACCAAGGCAAGCGTACAGATCTCCCAGGGTAATTCGCGTGACCTTCCTGCTTATGCCTGTCGGATTTACGTCGCAGCGTTCCGTGCAAGTATTGGGCTTTGACGATTATGGCCGTCTTGCCCCGCTGCGCCGCCTGATCCGCTTCCTGTTCGTCAGGCCAGCATTTTGCCTCGGGCTTCCTTCAGATTCGTAGTCGCCCACGACACCCTTGCCTCTGGCTAACACTTCCCCTTGCCGGGTGTGTAGAGGACTTTCACCCCCAAGTCACCAGCGAGGCCACCACAGCCAAGCTGGTTGCGCTATCGCGCAACGCGCCATGCCTGGCGCACCATAAAAAAGGCCACCCGAAGGTGGCCTTAATGAACTAGAGAGTGTTCGAACTTACACGGCCGCAACAGGGCGCATGTACGAGATCGGTGCCGTGCTGGCATCTTCGAAAGTGACCACTTCCCAGGCATCGGTTTCAGCAATCAGCTTGCGCAACAGCTGGTTGTTCAGCGCGTGGCCGGACTTGAAGCCCTTGAACTCGCCGATCAGGCTGTTGCCCAGCAGGTACAGATCGCCGATGGCGTCGAGGATCTTGTGCTTGACGAATTCGTCTTCGTAACGAAGGCCGTCTTCGTTGAGCACGCCGTCCTCATCGACCACGATGGCGTTCTCGACACTGCCACCCAACGCAAGGTTGTGCTTGCGCAGGTACTCGATGTCACGCATGAAGCCAAAAGTACGCGCGCGGCTGACTTCCTTCACGAACGACGTGCTGGAAAAGTCGACGCTGGCGCTCTGGGTCCGGTTGCGAAGCACCGGGTGATCGAAATCGATCTCGAAGCTCACCTTGAAACCTTCGAAAGGCAGGAACGTGGCGCGCTTGTCGCCCTCTTCCACGGTTACCTCACGCAGGATGCGGATGAACTTCTTGGCTGCGTCCTGTTCTTCCAGGCCGGCAGACTGAATCAGGAATACAAAAGGACCGGCGCTGCCATCCATGATCGGCACTTCCGAGGCGGAGAGCTCGACGTAGGCGTTATCGATGCCCAGGCCCGCCATGGCGGAGAGCAGGTGCTCGACCGTATCGACCTTGACGTCACCGTTGACCAACGTCGTCGACATGGTTGTCTCGCCGACGTTGGCCGCACGCGCAGGGATCTCGACCACAGGGTCGAGGTCGGCGCGGCGGAAGACGATGCCGGTGTCAACAGGTGCAGGCTTGAGGGTCAGGTAAACCTTCTCCCCGGAGTGCAGACCGACACCTGTGGCACGGATGGTATTCTTCAGGGTGCGTTGTTTAATCATGGCATTGGCCGCTTCAGCGCAAATTGCGAACAGGTATCAACAAAGGCTGGGGATGATAACAGACCCAACCTTTGATGAATACCAATCACCTTTATACCCCTGATAAATTCCATTAATCAGCCTGACGACGCAGGAATGCCGGGATATCGAGGTAGTCCAGGTCATCCTGAGGGTTCAGTTTAGCGGCTGCGGCAGCACCTGCATGCGCCTGGTTGCGCATGACGGTCGGACGCTCCAGGTCACGGTAGTTGACCGCTGGCTGCTCCTGGCGCACCGGCGCAGGATTGGACGCTTCGTACGCCTGCTGGGCAGTCTGCAGGGTATTGTCGACCACCTTCACAGGCTTCTCGATGCGTGCGCCCAGACCAGTGGCCACCACGGTCACGTGCAGTTCGTCACGCATGTCCGGGTCGATCACGGTGCCGACCTTGACCATCGCGTGGTCGGAGGCGAAGGCTTCGATGATGCTACCCACGTCGGAGTACTCACCCAGCGACAGGTCCGGGCCTGCGGTGATGTTCACCAGGATACCGCGGGCGCCCTGCAGGTTGACGTCTTCCAGCAGCGGGTTACGGATAGCTGCCTCGGTGGCTTCACGTGCACGGTTCGGGCCGCTGGCGCAGCCAGTACCCATCATGGCCATGCCCATTTCACCCATCACGGTGCGCACGTCGGCGAAGTCGACGTTGATCATGCCTGGGCGCTTGATGATGTCGGAGATACCGCGTACGGCACCGGCCAGTACATCGTCAGCCTTGGCGAAGGCAGACAGCAGGCTGGCATCCTTGCCCAGGATGGTCAGCAGCTTCTCGTTGGGGATGGTGATCAACGAGTCGACGCTTTCAGCCAGCATGCGGATGCCTTCATCGGCGATCTGCATGCGCTTGCGGCCTTCGAACGGGAACGGACGGGTCACCACTGCAACGGTGAGGATACCCATTTCCTTGGCCACTTCGGCAATGATTGGCGCTGCACCGGTACCGGTGCCGCCACCCATGCCGGTGGTGATGAACACCATGTTGGTGCCCTGCAGCACTTCAGCGATGCGCTCACGGTCTTCCAGCGCGGCCTGACGGCCGACTTCCGGATTGGCACCGGCACCCAGGCCCTTGGTCACACCCGTGCCCAATTGCAGGATGGTGCGCGCGCCAATGTTTTTCAGCGCCTGGGCATCGGTGTTGGCGCAGATGAATTCCACGCCTTCGATGCTGCTCTTGACCATGTGATTGACGGCGTTGCCGCCACCACCACCAACGCCGATCACTTTGATGACCGGACTTTGCGGGACGTTGTCTACGAGCTCGAACATTTTCCCTCTCCTTACAGTTCTCTAGTTGTTGCGCCTACCACTACTGCTTTGAAACTTAGAAGTTGCCCTGGACCCACTTCTTGAAGCGTTCAAGCACTGGGGCCTTCGGTTCATCGCCATAGCTGTTGCTGCTGCTGTTGCTGTTACCGGTCAGGGCCAAATCCTCGGACTGCTTCAGCAGGCCGTAGGTGAGCAAGCCCACACCGGTGGAATAGATCGGGTTGCGCACCACGTCGCTCAGCCCCCGAACGCTGTGCGGCACGCCCAGGCGTACCGGCATGTGGAAGATTTCCTCGGCCAGTTCCACGGCGCCTTCCATCTTCGCGGTGCCGCCAGTGAGGACGATGCCGGCGGGCACCAGGTCTTCGTAGCCGCTGCGGCGCAGTTCGGCCTGGATCAGGGTAAAGAGCTCGTCGTAACGTGGCTCCACCACCTCGGCCAGGGCCTGGCGCGACAGCTCGCGCGGTGGGCGATCGCCCACGCTTGGCACCTTGATGGTCTCGCCAGCGCCAGCCAGTTTGGCCAAGGCACAGGCGTAGCGGATCTTGATTTCTTCGGCGTACTGGGTCGGGGTCCGCAGGGCCATGGCGATGTCGTTGGTCACTTGGTCGCCTGCAATCGGGATGACCGCCGTGTGGCGGATGGCGCCCTCGGTGAAGATGGCGATGTCGGTGGTGCCGCCACCGATGTCCACCAGGCACACGCCCAGTTCTTTTTCATCATCGGTCAGCACCGAATAGGCCGAAGCCAGCTGTTCGAGGATGATGTCGTCGATTTCCAGGCCGCAGCGGCGCACACACTTCTCGATGTTCTGGGCGGCGTTGACGGCGCAAGTGACCACGTGAACCTTGGCTTCCAGACGCACGCCAGACATGCCCAGCGGCTCGCGCACGCCTTCCTGGTTGTCGATCACATAGTCCTGCGGCAAGGTGTGCAGCACGCGCTGGTCGGCCGGAATCGCCACGGCCTGGGCGGCGTCGAGTACGCGCTCCAGGTCGGCCAGGCTGACCTCGCGGTCACGGATGGCAACGATGCCGTGGGAGTTCAGGCTGCGGATGTGATTACCGGCCACACCGACGAACGCCGAGTGGATACGGCAGCCGGCCATCAGCTGCGCCTCTTCCACGGCGCGCTGGATCGACTGCACGGTGGACTCGATGTTCACCACCACGCCTTTTTTCAGGCCACGGGACGGATGGGTGCCGATCCCGACGATTTCCAGGGTGCCGTCTTCGCCCACTTCGCCCACCAGCGCCACCACCTTGGAGGTGCCAATGTCCAGCCCGACGATCATTTTGCCGCTATGCGCGTTTGCCATGGTCCTGCCTCTCTCTAATTCTTCGCAACGGCGGGTTGGGCCGTCGTCGGTGCAATCGGTTCCCGCCAACCAACGGCAAGTCCGTTGGAATAACGCAGATCAATGCGGGCGATAGTGGTGATCTGGTCTTTGAGTGTCTTGTCGTAAATGGCAATGAAACGGCGCATCTTCTCCACCAGATGATCGCGCCCCAGCAGCAACTCGATGCCTGGCCCGGCACTGCTCGCACCGGTGGTCAGGAACCAGCTGCCTCGCTCGCGCAGCTCCAGGCGAGCGATGGAAAAGCCCAGGGGGCGCAGCATCTGGCTCAATACCTGATACTGCTGCATGACTTGTTGCTGAGCACGCTGCGGCCCGGCCAGCTGCGGCAGGTGCTCATAGTTGGCCAGCTCGCGCGGGGTGAAAGCCTGACCCTGGTTGTTGAGCAGGGCTGCGTCCCCCCAGCGTGCCACCGGCAGCTGCTCTTCAAGGCGGATCACCACCTCGTCGGGCCACACCCGGCGCACTTCGGCGTGTGCGATCCACGGCATCTGCTCGAGCTCGGCGCGCATCGCCGGCAGGTCGACGCTGAAGAAGCTCGCCGCCACGTAGGGCGCGATACGCTGCTGCACCGACTGCTGGCTGATGTAGCTGAGGTCGCCCTGCACATCGATCTTGGTGATCGGGCGGTCGGCGTACGGCATCAGGCGAATGGCGCCCTCGTAGGCACCAAAGCCGGCCGCCACCAGCAACACCGGCCACAGCAAGCGCTTGAGGCCGCCCAGGCTTGGCCGGGGCAGGCGCGCCGATACGGGCTCGTCGGCCACCAGCCGGCTGGCACCACGCGGCACCGGCTTGCTACGGCCGGTAACGGGTTGCTGCTGACGTATCATCGCGCCTTGCATGGTTATTAACCTCGCGTCGCCACGCTTTCGGCCAGGATTGCCAGCACCAGTTGCTGGAAGTCCAGGCCAGCCGCGCGGGCCGCCATGGGCACCAGGCTATGATCTGTCATGCCTGGTGCGGTGTTGACTTCGAGCAGCCAGAACTGGCCCTGCTCGTCCTGCATCACGTCCAACCGCCCCCAGCCTTCGATGCCAATGGCATCGCAGGCGCGCGCAGTCAGGTCGATCAGTTCCTGTTCCTTGACGCTATCCAGCCCGCACGGGATGCGGTACTGGGTATCGTTGGCGATGTACTTGGCGTCGTAGTCGTAGAACACGTGCGGCGTACCCAGGGCGATCGGCGGCAGCACCTGGCCGCGCAGTACCGCGATGGTGAACTCCGGACCGTGGATCCACTGCTCCACCAGTACCTGGGAATCGTATTTGGCGGCGTCCTGCCAGGCGGCGACCAGTTCCTGGGCGCTGTTCACCTTGGCCATGCCGATGCTAGAGCCTTCATGGGCGGGTTTGACGATAAGCGGGAAGCCCAGTTCCGTACTGGCCTGCAAACAATCGCTTTCGCTCGCCAGCACCGCGTGGCGTGGCGTGGGAATGCCCAGGCTCTGCCACACCTGCTTGGTGCGCAGCTTGTCCATCGCCAGCGCCGAAGCCAGGATGCCGCTGCCGGTGTAGGGGATGCCCAGGCACTCCAGCAAACCTTGCATGCTCCCGTCTTCACCGCCACGGCCGTGGAGGATGATGAAGGCGCGGTCAATCTTCTCGCTCTGCAGGCGTGCGAGCAGGTCGTCACCGACGTCGATGCCAACCACGTCGACGCCGGCAGTGCTCAGCGCATCGATCACTGCGGCGCCAGATTTCAGCGACACCTCACGCTCGGCGCTCTTGCCACCGTACAGCACGGCGACGCGGCCGAACGCCTTGACGTCCAGGGTCGACTGCAGCTTGTCGTAGGCGCTGGTCATTTCGACTTCTCCTGCTTGGCGCCTGCGAACAGCGGGCTTTTCATCAACTGCGGGGCCAGGCCGCCGACATCACCGGCACCCTGACAGATCAAAATGTCGCCAGCGCGCAGCAGTGGCTTGACCAGCGGTGCCAGCTCGACGCCGCGCTCGATGTAGATCGGGTCCAGCTTGCCGCGCTGGCGGATGCTGTGGCACAGCTGACGGCTGTCGGCACCGGGGATCGGCTCTTCGCCGGCCGGGTAGACCTCCATCAGCAGCAGCACGTTGGCATCGCCCAGCACCTGGACGAAATCGTCGTACAGGTCGCGGGTGCGGCTGTAGCGGTGCGGCTGGTAGACGATCACCAGGCGGCGGCTTGGCCAGCCACCGCGCACAGCCTTGATCACCGCCGCCACTTCGGTGGGGTGATGACCGTAGTCGTCGACCAGCATCACACTGCCGCCTTCGACCGGCAGCTCGCCGTATACCTGGAAGCGACGACCGACACCCTGGAAGCCGGACAGGCCCTGGACGATGGCCTCGTCAGTAATGCCTTCGTCAGTGGCGATGGCGATGGTCGCCAGGGCGTTGAGCACGTTGTGGTTGCCGGGCATGTTCACCGAAACCTCCAACGGCTCGCGATCACGGCGCAGCACGGTGAAGTGGGTCTGCATGCCCTGCTGACGCACATTGATGGCGCGGATGTCGGCCTCTTCGCTGAAGCCGTAGGTCACGGTCGGGCGCTTCACCTGCGGCAGGATCTCGCGAACCACCGGGTCGTCCAGGCACATCACCGCCAGCCCATAGAACGGCAGGTTGTGCAGGAACTCGACGAAGGTTTTCTTCAGCTTGTTGAAGTCACCTTCGTAGGTCGCCATGTGGTCGGCGTCGATGTTGGTGACAACCGCGACCATCGGCTGCAGGTGCAGGAAGCTGGCATCGCTTTCGTCTGCTTCAGCGATCAGGTAGCGGCTGGTGCCCAGCTGCGCATTGGTACCGGCAGCGGTAAGACGGCCACCGATAACGAAGGTTGGGTCCAGGCCACCGGCGGCGAACACTGAAGCCAGCAGGCTGGTCGTGGTGGTCTTGCCGTGAGTACCGGCAACGGCCACGCCATGGCGGTAACGCATCAGCTCGGCGAGCATCTCGGCACGCGGCACCACCGGAATGCGCCGCTCCAGTGCGGTGGCAACTTCCGGGTTGGCCGGGTTGATGGCGCTGGACACCACCAACACATCGGCGGTGGCAGCGTTCTCGGCGCGGTGGCCGACGAAGATCTCAGCGCCAAAGGACTCCAGGCGCTCGGTCACCGGCGAGGCTTTAAGGTCCGAACCGGACACTTCATAGCCCAGGTTCAGCAACACTTCGGCAATACCGCACATGCCCACGCCGCCGATGCCGACGAAGTGAATGCGGCGAATACGGCCCATCTTCGGCTGGGGCATGGCTTTCTGGCTCTCAACCATGGGCCACCTCCAGGCAGATATCGACCACGGTGCTGGTTGCAGCAGGTTTGGCCAGGCGCCGTGCGGTGCCAGCCATGACGTTGAGTTTCTCGGGTTGCATCAGCACCTCGTTCAGGCGTTCAGCGAGTTGCGCTGCGCCAGTTGTCGCTTGTGGCATCAGGAAGGCAGCGCCTTCGCGGGCCAGATATTGGGCGTTGTGGGTCTGGTGATCGTCGATCGCGTGGGGCAAAGGCACCAGCATCGAAGGCAGGCCTGCTGCCGCCAGCTCGCTGACAGTCAGGGCACCGGCTCGGCACACCACCAGGTCGGCCCAGCCATAGGCTTGAGCCATGTCGTTGATGAAGGGCTCTACCTGAGCCTCGACGCCCACCTCGTGATAACGCTCGGCGGTGATCGGTGCGTGCTGCTTGCCAGCCTGGTGGAACACCTCTGGCCGCAGCGCCGCGGGCACTTCAGACAGGGCCTTAGGCAACAATTTGTTCAATGGTTCCGCACCCAGGCTGCCACCGAGCACCAACAGGCGTGCGCGGCGCTCGCCCAAGGGCACGCGTTGCGCGTCCATGAAGAGTTCCGGGCGCACCGGGTTGCCAGTGGTGCGACGCTTGTCGCTGGCCTCGAAGGTGTTCGGGAAAGCTTCGCAGACCCGCGCCGAGAGTGGCACCAGCAACCGATTGGCGGTACCTGCCCTGGCGTTCTGCTCATGGATCACCAGTGGCACGCCGCACAGCCGCGCAGCCACGCCGCCGGGGCCGGTCACATAGCCGCCAAAGCCCAGGACACATACGGGCTTGAGCTGGCGAATGATGCGCCGTGCCTGCAGCACGGCCTTGACCAACGTGAAAGGCGCCTTGAGCAACGACAGCTTGCCCTTGCCGCGCAAGCCGCTGACCTGAATCAGATGCAATGGCAAACCTGCCTGTGGCACCAACTCGTTCTCGATGCCACGCGGGGTGCCCAACCAGTGCACGCTGTAACCGCGCTTCTGGAACTCACGGGCGCAGGCCAGCGCCGGGAATACGTGCCCCCCGGTGCCGCCGGCCATGATCAATACATTTTTGCCTTCAGCGGCCATGACTGGTCTCCTCGGCAAAATCGCTTTCGCTGAATTCGTGCTCCTCACTGCCCAGATGCGTGCGACTTTCCCACTCGATGCGCAGCAACAGGCCTACGCAGGCGCAGCAGATCACCAGCGAGCTCCCCCCGTAACTGAGAAACGGCAGGGTCAGGCCCTTGGTCGGCAGCAGGCCGACGTTCACACCGATGTTGATCAGGAACTGGCCAATCCACAGGAAAGCCAGGCCGAACGCCATGTAGGCGGCAAAGAACTGTTTGGCCTTCTCGGCCCACAGGCCGATGTACAGGGCGCGCACGGTGACGAACACAAACAGCGCGACGGTCAGCAGCGAGCCGACCACGCCCAGTTCTTCCGCCAGAACCGAGAACACGAAGTCGGTGTGCGCTTCAGGCAGGTAGAACTGCTTCTGCACGCTGTTGCCCAGGCCAACGCCCAGCCACTCGCCACGGCCGAAGGCGATCAGTGCCTGGGTCAGCTGGTAGCCGGAGCCGAACTGATCGGCCCAGGGGTCGGTGAACGTAATAAGGCGCGCCATCCGGTAGGGCTGCGCCTGAACCAGAACAAATACCGCCAGCACCGCCAGCACCACCATCAGGCTGAAGCGGAACAGCCCCACCCCTCCCAAAAACAACATGGCCGCCGCCGCGCCCATCATCACCACCGTGGCGCCGAAGTCCGGTTCCATCAGCAGCAAGGCGGCCATGGGCAGCAGTACGATGAACGGCTTGAAGAAGCCCATCCAGGTTTCGCGCACCTCGGTCTGTCGGCGTACCAGGTAGCCGGCCAGGTAAATAACCACGAACACCTTGGCGATTTCCGAAGGCTGCACGTTGAAGAAGCTGAAACCGATCCAGCGCATGGAGCCGTTAACCTCACGGCCGATACCCGGCACCAGGACCAGTACCAGCAGGCCGAAGGCGCCAAGCAGCATCATGAAGCCCATGCGCTGCCAGGTGGCGATTGGCACCAGCATGGTTGCACCACAGGCCACCAGGCCAAGGAACACGTACACCAGGTGGCGGAACATGTGATACAGCGGGTTGCCGGACTGTACAGCAGCCACTTCCGAGGAGGCCGAAGTGATCATCACCAGGCCCAGACCCAGCAAGGCCAGGCAACCGGCGAGCATCGGGAAGTCCAGGTCGACGCCACGGCCGCTGATCAGCGGCGACGGGTAGGGTTTGAAGATGCCGAAGATCATGCAAGACCTCCCGCTGCCTGGGCGAACAGACGCCCCCGTTCCTCGAAGTTCTTGAACATGTCGAGGCTGGCGCATGCTGGCGACAGCAGCACGGCATCGCCGGCCTGGGCCAGTTCGGCACACTGCTGTACGGCATCGTCAAGCGTCTTGACTCGAACCAGTGGCACGGCATCGCCCAAGGCCTCGGCCAGGCGCTCGGCATCACGGCCGAGCAATACCACGGCGCGGCAGAAACGCTTGACCGGCTCGCGCAGCGCAGTGAATTCAGCACCTTTGCCGTCACCACCGGCGATCAGCACCAACTTGCCTTCGATATCGGCGCCCAGGCCTTCGATGGCGGCCAGGGCAGCACCGACGTTGGTGGCCTTGGAATCGTCGTACCAGTTCACGCCATTACGCTCGCGTACCCACTGGCACCGGTGGGCCAGGCCACCGAACTCGCGCAGGGCCGCGAGCATGGGCTCGAACGGCAGGCCGGCAGCATGCCCCAGGGCCAGCGCCGCCAGGGCGTTGCTCTGGTTGTGAGCACCGCGAACCTTCAGTTCACGCGCCGGCATCAGCGTCTGGAACTCGAACGCCAGGTATTTTTCACCGTCCACTTCACGCAGGCCAAACGCTTTGAAGTCGGGCGAGTTGAGGCCGAAGGTCCAGCATGGTCGGCCTTCCACCGGCAGCGGCCGGCTCAGGGCGTCCTGGCGGTTGACCACCACCTGGCGGGCACCGCGGAAAATCCGGTGCTTGGCCAGGTGGTAGGCCGGAAGGCCGCTATAGCGGTCCATGTGGTCTTCGCTGATGTTCAGAACAGTCGCCACTTCGGCGTTGAGCTGGTCAGTGGTTTCCAGCTGGAAGCTGGAAAGCTCCAGCACGTACAGCTCGATGTCATCGGCCAGCAGGTCGAGCGCCGGGGTACCGAGGTTACCGCCCACGGCCACGCGTTTGCCGGCCTTGGCGGCCATTTCACCGACCAGCGTCGTGACGGTGCTCTTGGCGTTGGAACCGCTGATGGCAATGATCGGCGCCTTGGCATGGCGAGCAAACAGCTCTATGTCGCCAGACAGCTTCACGCCACGCGCGGCCGCCTGCTGCAAGGCCGGCGTGGCCAAGGCCAGACCGGGGCTCACGTACAACTCGTTGGCGCGGCACAGGAAGTCCACATCCAGTTCACCACAGCGCACTTCCACCTGCGGGTAATCACGGCGCAGGGTTTCCAGTTCCGGCGGTTGCTCGCGGGTATCGGCGACCGCAAAGGCAATGCCCCGGCTCGCCAGGAAGCGAACCAGGGACATGCCGCTCTTGCCGAGGCCGACAACGATGCGGAATTGGTCGGAAGCGATCAAAGACACGCTCATCTACCTCAGTTTCAGGGTTGCAAGGCCAATCAGTACCAGGATCACGGTGATGATCCAGAATCGGACGATCACCCGGGGCTCTGGCCAGCCCTTGAGTTCAAAGTGGTGGTGGATCGGCGCCATGCGGAACACGCGCTTGCCGGTCAGCTTGAACGAGGCGACCTGGATGACCACCGACAGGGTTTCCACCACGAAGATGCCGCCCATGATGAACAGCACGATTTCCTGGCGCACGATGACGGCGATGGTGCCCAGCGCGGCGCCCAGCGCCAGCGCGCCGACGTCACCCATGAACACTTGCGCCGGGTATGTGTTGAACCACAGGAAGCCCAGGCCGGCACCGATCAGCGCGCCGCAGAACACGATCAGCTCGCCCGAGCCCGGCACGTAGGGGATCAGCAGGTACTCGGCGAACTTCACGTTACCCGACAGGTAGCAGAAGATGCCCAGCGCGCCGCCGACCATCACCGTCGGCATGATTGCCAGGCCGTCAAGGCCATCGGTGAGGTTGACCGCGTTGCTCGAGCCGACAATGACGAAGTAGGTCAGTACGACGAAGCCGACGCCCAGCGGAATGGTGACATCCTTGATGAACGGCAGGATCAGCGTGGTCTCGACGCTGGTTGGCGCCGTTTTGTACAGGAACACCGCCGCCGCCAGGCCGAACACCGACTGCCAGAAGTACTTCCAGCGGCTCGGAAGGCCACGCGAGTTCTTTTCGATCACCTTGCGGTAGTCATCGACCCAGCCAATGGCACCGAACGCCAGGGTGACGATCAGCACAACCCAAACATAGCGGTTGCTCAGGTCGGCCCACAGCAAGGTGCTGACGGCGATGGCCGACAGGATCAGCGCACCACCCATGGTCGGGGTGCCGGACTTGGACAGGTGCGATTGCGGGCCGTCGTTACGCACGGCCTGGCCGATTTGGCGAATTTGCAGGGTACGGATCATCCAGGGGCCCAGCCACAGCGCCAGGGACAATGCGGTCAGTACGCCAAGAATCCCGCGCAGGGACAGGTACTGAAAGACCGCAAAGCCTTTGTGGAACTGTTGCAGATACTCGGCCAACAGCAGCAGCATTAATGTTTCTCCCCGCTGGCACCGCACAATGCCGCCACGACGTTTTCCATCGCAGCGCTGCGCGAGCCCTTGATCAAGATAGTGGTGTCACTGGCATTCTCGGCGCTAACTGCATCGATCAGCTCAGCTTGAGTCGCGAAATGGCGGCCATTGGCGCCGAACGCCTTGACCGCATGTGTCATGTTGGAACCCACTGCGTACAGGGCGTCGACCTTGCCACGCGCGTAGTCACCCACCTGACGGTGGCCTTCTTCCGCCCATTGCCCCAATTCGCCGATATCCCCAAGCACCAGAACGGTGCGTCCGGAAAAGCCGGCGAGTATATCAATGGCTGCGCACATAGAGGTGGGATTTGCGTTGTAACTGTCGTCGATTACCCGTACCCCGTTCAGCGCGATCTGCGCCACGGTCCGCCCCTTGACCGGTTGCACCGCAGCCAGGCCGGCGGCGATACCGCTCAGGCTCAGACCAACGGCATGTGCAGCGGCGGCGGCGGCCAAGGCATTGCTGACGTTGTGTTCACCCAGCACATTGAGTTGCACGTCTACCGTTTCACCGGCGCCATGCAGGGTGAAGGACGGGCAGCCACGGGCATCGCGACCAATGTCTGACGCGTGGAAATCGGCCTTCGGGTTGCTGCGTGCGAAACTGACAACCTTGTGCGCACCGGCACGCGCCTTCCAGATATCAAAGGCTTTGTCGTCCAGGTTGAGAATGGCAATACCGCCTTCGCCCAGGCCTTCGAGAATCTCGCCCTTGGCTTCGACGATCTTGTCCGGGCCGCCGAATTCACCAACGTGGGCAGTACCGGCATTGTTGATGATGACCACCTGCGGTTGCGTCAGGCCCACGGTGTAGCGGATTTCGCCAATGCGCGAAGCGCCCAGCTCGATCACTGCTGCGCTGTGCTCCGGTGCGATCTCCAGCAGTGTCAGCGGCGCACCGAGGTCATTGTTCAAGTTGCCGCGGGTAGCGTGCACCAGGCCACGGGTACGCAGGATGCTGGCGAGCATTTCCTTGACCGTGGTCTTGCCGCTGGAACCGGTAATGGCCACTACAGGTTTGTCGAAAGCCGCGCGGTTCAGGGCGCCGAGCTGACCCAGTGCTACCCGGCAATCCTTGACCAGCAACTGCGGCAGGTCGACACCGGCCACTTCACGCTCGACCAGGGCAGCCACTGCGCCTTTGGCTTTCACATCCGCCAGGTAGTCATGACCATCGAAACGCGGGCCGGCCAGGGCGACGAACAGTTGCCCGGCGCTGACACTGCGGCTATCGATGCTGACGCCGGTGAACGTGGCGTCGCCACCGATGTGCTGACCCTTCAGTGCTGTGGTCAGCTGGCTGAGTGACAACGGCTTAAGCATGTGGAGCCTCCCAGGCTGCAAGTGCCTTTTCGGCTTCGGTCAAATCGGAGAAATCATGGCGCTCGCCATTGATCTCCTGGTAATCCTCGTGCCCCTTGCCGGCCAGCACGATCACATCGTTGGCTGCGGCGGTGGCAATCAGGTGCGCAATGGCTTCGCCACGCCCGGCGATGAACTCGACGTCGTCAGGCCTGGTGAAACCGGGGCGAATGTCATCGAAGATGCGCGACGGATCTTCAGTACGCGGGTTGTCGTCGGTGACCAGTACGCGGTCGGCCAGGCGCTCGGCCACTTCGGCCATCAGCGGGCGCTTGCCGCGATCACGGTCCCCGCCGCAGCCGAACAGGCACAACAGCTTGCCATGAGCGTGCGGGCGCAGGGCCTCGAGTACTTTTTCAAGTGCATCCGGCGTGTGTGCATAGTCGACCACCACCAGCGGCTTGTCGCCGCCACCCAGGCGCTGCATGCGGCCTACCGGCCCCTGCAGTTGCGGCGTGACCTTGAGGATCTCGTCCAGCGCATAGTCCAGCGCCAGCAGGGTCGCCACAGCGGCAAGCATGTTGCTCAGGTTGAAGCGACCCAGCAGTTGGCTGCGCAAGATACGCTCACCTTGGGCGGTGACGAGGGTGGCGCGCACGCCATCGTCACTGAATACGGCTTCGCGGCAGAACAGCGAGGCTTCCGGGTTTTCCAGGCTGTAGCTCAGCAGCCGGGTTTCGATATGGTCGACACTCGGGCGACGCTCGAAGTCGGCCGCCAGACGACGACCAAAGTCGTCATCCAGGTTGACCACCTGGCAACGCAGGCTCGTCCAGGCGAACAGCTTGGCCTTGGCGGCCTCATAGGCTTCCATGCTGCCGTGATAGTCGAGGTGGTCGCGGGACAGGTTGGTCATCACCGCGATGTCGAATTCCAGTGCGGCAACCCGGCCTTGCTCCAGGGCATGGGAAGACACTTCCATGGCCACGGCCTTGGCGCCGCCTTTCTTGAGGTCGTTGAGGGTCGATTGCACGGCAATCGGGTCGGGCGTGGTCAGGCGGCCGCTCTGCAACTCGCCGTAGAAACCGGTCCCCAGGGTGCCAATCAGACCGCAGCGCTGGCCAAGCAGGTCGAGCGCCTGGGCTACCAGTTGGGTCACGCTTGTCTTGCCGTTGGTGCCGGTCACGCCGACCAGATTCAACTGGCGGCTCGGTTCACCGTAGAAGCGCCCGGCGATATCTGACAGCTGAGCGATCAGGCCTTTGACCGGAATCAGGGGCGCATCGGTCAGCGGCAGCACGTTGGCACCCTGCTCTTCGTAGGCCACGGCGGCAGCGCCACGGGCCAGGGCATCGGCGATATGCTCGCGGCCATCGACCTTGGCACCCGGCACCGCCAGGAACAAGTCACCCGGGCGCACATTACGGCTGTCCAGGGTCAGCTCACGAATCAATGGATCACGGCTGGCGTGGGCGAAAAGTTTGCTTAATGGCATTGTCATCATCCACGCCCTCCCTTGGCGGCTGCTGCATTGACTTGCGATTGCACGGCGGGTGCAGGTGCAGGTGGCGGCAGGTTGTCTGGCGGCACGTTCATCAGGCGCAGGGTGCCGGACATGACCTTGCTGAATACAGGCGCCGATACCAGACCACCGAAGTAGCCGCCCTTGCCCGGCTCGTCGATGACCACAACGATGGCGTAGCGCGGGTCGCTCATTGGCCCGAAGCCGGCGAACAGCGAGCGGTAGGCGTTTTCGGTGTATCCCTTGGCACCCACGGTGGCCTTACGCGCGGTGCCGGACTTGCCGGCCACGTGATAGAACGGCACCTGGGCACGGAAGACGCCGCGCGGCGCTTCGATCACCTGCTGCAGCATGCCTTGAACGGTTTCGGCGACATCCTTCGGAATGGCCTGCACGGCTTCCGGCGCCTTGTCGACCTTGATGATCGACAGCGGCACCATCTTGCCGTCGTTGGCCAGCGCCGCGTAGGCATGCACCAGCTGCAGGGCAGTCACCGATACGCCGTAGCCATAGGACAGGGTTGCGGTCTCGGCCTTGCGCCACTCACGGTGGTTGGGCAGGTTGCCGACACGCTCACCCGGGAAGCCAAGGCCGGTGTACTGGCCCAGGCCGACCTGGGACATGACCCGGTAGATGGCCTCGCCGCCGATGTCGAACGCGATCTTGCTCATGCCAACGTTACTGGAGTTGATCAGGATGCCGGTCAAATCAAGAATCGGGCCCTCGCTGCGCGACACGTCCTTGATGGTGTAGCGACCGATCTGCAGGCTGCCGGGGTACACCTCGACCTTGTCGGTAGGCTTCCAGCGGCCGCTCTGCAACGCCGCACTCATGGAGATCGGCTTGACCGTGGAGCCCGGCTCGAACACGTCGATGATCGCCCGGTTACGCATGGCCGCCGGGAACATGCTACGGCGGTTGTTGGGGTTGTAGGTCGGCTGGTTGACCATGGCCAGGACCTCACCGGTCTTGACGTCCATGATCACCAGGCTGCCGGCCTTGGCGTCCTGTTCGGCAATGGCATTGCGCAGCTCGCGGGTAGCCAGGTATTGCAGGCGCAGGTCTATCGACAACGCCAAGGTCTTCCCGGCCTTGGCGTTCTTGGTTACCTGAATGTCCTTGATCAGCCGGCCGCGCCGGTCCTTGATCACCTGGCGCTTGCCGGGCACACCGGCCAGCCACTCGTCATAGGCCAGCTCCACCCCTTCACGACCGTGGTCGTCGAGGTCGGTAAAGCCGACCATGTGTGCAGTCACATCACCGGCCGGATAGAAGCGGCGGAATTCTTCCAGGCCGTACACACCAGGCACTTTAAGGTCGAGCACGTGCTGGCCCTGCTCGGGGGTCAGCCCCCGGACCAGGTAGATGAACTCTTTGTTGGCCTGCTGGGTCAGGCGCTCAATCAACTGCTGCGGGTTTTGCCCCAGCGCAGCGGCCAATTGCGGCCAGCGCTCCTTAGAGGCCTGCATCTCTTTGGGGTTGGCCCACAAGGTGGTGACCGGGGTACTCACGGCCAACGGCTCACCGTTGCGGTCGGTAATCAAGCCGCGGTGCGCCGGGATGGGGATGTGACGCAGGCTGCGTGCATCGCCCTGGCCCTTGAGGAAGTCACGGTCAACCACCTGGAGGTCGATGATGCGCCAGCAAATGGCGCCGACCATGATCGCCAGCAAGCCGATCACTACGCGGAAGCGCCACGGGTAGAGTGCGCCTTCGAGCTTCATCATGGCGCCACCATCCGGACTTCGTCAGCTGATGGCACGCGCATCTTCAACTGCTCGGAGGCCAGGCTCTCGATGCGGCTGGCAGCAGTCCAGGTACTCTGCTCAAGAATCAGCCGGCCCCATTCGGCCTGAGCCTTGTCGCGCTCGTTCAATTCACCGTACAAGGTGTTGAGCAGTTGACGGTTCCAGTGCGCACTGTAGGACACGGCAATGGCCGAAACCAGCACGCCGACAAACAGCAGAAGCATCAGGAAGCTTCCGCCTGGCAAGGGTTTGGCAAGTAGCCTGCTCACCGCAGCTTCTCCGCCACGCGCATCACGGCGCTACGCGACCGCGGGTTGGCCTTGAGCTCAGCCTCGGAGGCGAACTGAGCCTTGCCAATGAGCTTGATTTTCGGCTCGAAGACCTTGTGCTGAACCGGCAGGTTGCGCGGCAGATTGTCAGCCTCACCCTTCACCAGCTTGCGCATGAACAGTTTGACGATACGATCTTCCAGCGAGTGGAAACTGATCACCGCCAAGCGACCACCGACTTCGAGCGCATCGAGCGCAGCCTCAAGGCCGGCCTCCAGGTCGCCCAGTTCGTTGTTGACGTGAATGCGAAGGCCCTGGAAGGCACGGGTAGCCGGGTTCTTGCCCTTTTCCCATGCCGGGTTGGCCACTTTGAGCACCTCCGCCAGGTCGGCGGTACGGGTGAAGGGCTGTTTTTCACGGCGCTCGACCACGGCACGCGCCATGCGCCCGGCAAAGCGTTCTTCGCCGTACTCCTTGAAGACGCGGGCGATTTCTTCCACGGGCGCAGTGGCGATGAACTCGGCGGCACTGATGCCCTGGTCCGGGTTCATGCGCATGTCCAGCGGGCCATCATTGAGGAAGCTGAAGCCACGCTCTGGGTCATCCAGCTGCGGCGAGGACACGCCCAGGTCCAGCAACACACCACTGACCTTGCCGTGCAGGCCGCGCGCTGCGACTTCCGCACCCAGCTCGGCAAAACTGCGCTGCACAATGACAAAGCGGCCGTCTTCGGCCGCCAGCGCTTGCCCCGTGGCAATCGCCTGTGGATCTTTGTCGAAGCCCAAGAGCCGCCCTTGCGGCCCGAGCTTGCTGAGAATCAGACGGCTGTGTCCGCCACGGCCGAAAGTGCCGTCCAGATAGCAACCGTCGGCGCGCAGGGCCAATGCCTCGACAGCTTCGTCGAGCAGGACGGTAATGTGGTTGAAGCCGCTATCTATGGTCACAGGATCAGGTCACGCAATTCGTCGGGCATGGCGCCCGGTTGTTGAATAGCTGCAAGGTCAGCTGCCGAAACCGCGTTCCAGGCATCTTCATCCCACAGCTGGAATTTGTTCAGTTGCCCCACCAGCATCGCCTTCTTGTCGAGCTTGGCGTACTCACGCAGGCGGGGCGGCACCAGGAAACGCCCGCTGCCATCGAGCTCCAGGTCAACCGCATTACCGATCAGCAAACGCTGCAGGCGGCGGTTTTCCTCACGCAACGATGGCAAGGCACGCAACTTGGCTTCTATCTGTTCCCACTCATCGAAGGGATAAACACACAAGCAGGGGTCTACGGCGTCAATGGTCACGATCAGTTGACCATTGCAACGTGAGTCGAGCTCGTCACGGTACCGGCTCGGCATGGCGAGACGGCCCTTTGCATCGAGGCTGACGGCGTTGGCTCCGCGGAACACGGCTGTGATTCCCCACAATGTTAGCTTTTTTGTGTCAGAAAACCCACTTCATCCCACTTTCTGCCACTTGCGCACACTATAGGAATCCGCCCGCAGCACCGTCAAGGCACGTTCATAAGGAAAAGCCTTACAGGACCGAGATTTAGCGCAACAACGGAATGTGGAAGGACTGCCAGCGAGAGAAAAACACGAGAAAAATCAAACCCACGCAAACGAATGGAGTTCGAAGTTAAAGTAATTTATTAAGAGTAAGATTTTTTCGGTATTACCAGAGAGGATCTGCTATCGATTCAAGCAGGGAAAGAAAGGTGGAGAGTCGATCTGTAAGCCGGGTTTTGTCGAGGACAGTCATTCCTCTACGACGGCCATCACTGGACGCCTCTAGCAACCTACCCGGTTCCGACGCGGGCCACGCCTGATGGAACCCTATTTGGTCTTGCTCCGAGTGGGGTTTACCTAGCCACGAACTGTTGCCAGCCGTGCGGTGCGCTCTTACCGCACCTTTTCACCCTTACCGGCACCGAAGTGCTTAGGCGGTTATTTTCTGTGGCACTTTCCGTAGGCTCACGCCTCCCAGGCGTTACCTGGCACTCTGCCCTTTGGAGCCCGGACTTTCCTCCCCCTGCTGCTCACACAACAAAAAGTTGCGGAACAAAAACAGGCAGCGACTGTCCGATCGACTCTCCGCCGCCAAGGTTACCGGCACGCGCGCGCAAGAACAAGCGCCACCGACATTTATATCAAAATGCCACTACCCGGCTTTCTGCTTTTCCAGGGCAAGTTGATACAAGAGGTTCTTGCGCACCCCGGTAATTTCCGCTGCAAGCGCCGCCGCCCGCTTCAGTGGCAACTCAGCCAACAGCAGGTCGAGCACGCGCTGTGCTTCGGCACTGATGGCCTGCTCGCCTTCCGGCGCACTCCAACCGCCGACCAGCACCACGCACTCACCGCGCTGCTGATTGCTGTCGCCGGCTACGAACGCACGCAACTCAGCCAGCGGCAAACCCTTGAGGGTCTCGAAGGTCTTGGTCAGTTCGCGCGCCAGCAACGCAGGACGATCGCCACCAAATACCGCCTCCATGTCTTCAAGACACTCCAGGATGCGATGCGGGGCTTCATAGAAGATCAACGTGCGCGGTTCTTCCCTCACCTGCTCCAGGCGCGCCCGGCGCCCTGCCTGCTTGGCCGGCAGGAAGCCTTCGAAG
This sequence comes from Pseudomonas sp. 22515, assembly GCF_052044625.1. Classification (NCBI taxonomy): domain Bacteria; kingdom Pseudomonadati; phylum Pseudomonadota; class Gammaproteobacteria; order Pseudomonadales; family Pseudomonadaceae; genus Pseudomonas; species Pseudomonas sp. 22515. Next base: position 151,199 of record NZ_JBQENN010000011.1, on the reverse strand, counting down.
ATGAAGCGGTCCGATGGCAGGCCTGCCGCCGATAGCGCGGCGATCAAGGCACAGGCGCCCGGCACCGGCACCACGCTCACCCCCGCGACCCGCGCCTGACGCACCAAGTGGTAGCCCGGGTCGGAAATCAGAGGCGTGCCGGCATCAGAGACGAGCGCCACATTTTCACCCGCCAGCAGCTTGGAGAGAAAACGCCCGCCCTCGTCACGCTCGTTGTGCTCATGACAAGCGGCCAACGGCGTATCAATGCCAAAGTGTTGCAGCAGGCGGATCGAATGACGGGTGTCTTCGGCGGCGATCAGCGCCACATCCGCCAGCACCTTCAGCGCCCGAGCGCTCATGTCGTCGAGGTTGCCGATGGGGGTTGCCACCACATACAGCGTCCCCACCGCGGATTTCGAAGCCCCTGCCACATCAGTCACTGCGCACACCTGTCATTCGGATCAAAGGCGCCATTGTAGCCCGAGCGCCTGCAACAGGGCGCAAAGAAACTCGCCGGCGATCAGGAACACGCCGCCTATAGTGAAGGATCGACACAGCAACATCGCGCCCCGGCCAGTGCTTGGGTACAATTGCCGGCCAACTTGATCGAGTAACAGGACCTTTACATGATCGCTTGCCTGCGGCTGCTCACAGCCCTCTGCCTCGCCGCCCTGCTGGCAGCCTGCGCCAGCTCGCCCTCATCCAGCCTGGGGGAACTGCCACGCACCCCGGATGCCAGCATCGAGCAACTGCTCGAAAAGGCCGCTTCCAGCAAGTCTGCAGAAGACGCCGCCCTGCTGCGCCTGAGCGCGGCCGACCTGGCCTACAAGCAGAAGGACTTCCCACGCGCCGCACGCATTCTCGAGCAGGTCCCGCTGGACACGCTCAAGCCGGCCCAGCAAGTGTTCGCCAGCACCCTCGCGGCGGAACTGGCCATGAGCCGCAACCAGCCCAAAGCAGCGCTGACCGCCCTGGCCCACCCGAGCCTGCAGCGCCTTGCCGAGCTGCCGACAGAACAGCAAGTGCGCACCTACAGCGTGCACGCCGCCGCGCTCGAAGCCGACGGCCAGGCCCTGGCTGCCGCACAGGAGCGCACTCTCCTGGCCCCGCTGCTTGGCGGCCAGGCCGCCAGCACCAACAATGACGCCATCTGGGCCTTGGTCGCCTCGCTGCCTGCAGAGCAACTGCAGCAGCCAACCAACGATCAGACCCTGGCTGGCTGGACCAGCCTGGCCTTCGCCGTGAAAAGCGCTGGCACCCTGGAGCAGCAGCAAGCGGCCATCGAAGCCTGGGTCAAACAGCACCCGGACCACCCTGCCGCCCAGCAACTGCCGCTGGCCCTGACCAAACTCAAGGAACTGGCCAGCCAGCCGCTGACCAAGATCGCCCTGCTGCTGCCTCAGGAAGGCCCACTGGCCGGTGTAGCCCGCGCCCTGCGCGATGGCTTCATGGCCGCCCACTTCCAGGCCCAGCAAAGCGGCCAGCCAGCGCCTGCGGTGCAGGTGTTCGACAGCTCGCGTATCGGCTCGCTGGACGACTTCTATCGCCAGGCGCAAGCCGCCGGCGTGCAACTGGTCATCGGCCCGCTTGAAAAACCATTGGTCAAACAACTGGCCGCCAAACCACAGCTGCCGATCACCACGCTGGCCCTGAACTACGCCGACGCTGGCCAGAAGGCGCCGCCACAACTGTTCCAGTTCGGCCTGGCGGCCGAAGACGAAGCCCGTGAAGTGGCCCGCCGCGCCCGCGCCGATGGCATGGTCCGCGCCGTAGCCCTGGTGCCGAGCGGCGAATGGGGTGACCGTGTCCTGGCCGCCTTCCGCCAGGACTGGGAAGGCAATGGCGGAACCCTGCTCGCCGCCCAGCGCATCGCCCAACCGGTCGCCCTCGCCCAGCAGATTGCCGACCTGTTCCAGCTGCGCCAGAGCGAAGGCCGCGCCAAGAGCCTGCAAAGCACGGTGGGCGGCAGCATCGCTGCACAACCGTCGCGCCGCCAGGACATCGACTTCATCTTCCTCGCCTCGACCCCACAACAGGCGCAGCAGATCAAGCCGACCCTGAACTTCCAGTACGCCGGTGATGTGCCGGTCTATGCCACCTCGAACCTGTACAGCGCCAGCGGTGACATCAACCAGTACAATGACATGAACGGCATCCGCTTCTGCGAAACACCGTGGCTGCTCGACACCAGCAACAGCCTGCGTCAACAGGTTGTACAGCAGTGGCCGCAAGCCGCTGGCAGCCTCGGCCGCCTGTATGCCATGGGCGTCGACGCCTACAGCCTGGCGCCGCGCCTGGGCCAGCTGAAAGCGCTACCAGACAACCGCATCCTGGGCCTTTCCGGCAGCCTGAGCATCAATGCCAACCAGCGCGTCGAGCGCCAGCTGCCATGGGCCGAGTTCACCGGCGGCCAGGTCAAGCGCCTGCCTGACACCGCGCGCTGATGGCCGCAGCATCGCCTACCCGTGCCGGGCAAGCGGCAGAAACCCAAGCCCTTGAGTACCTTCAGGGGCAAGGGCTGCAGTTGCTGGCGCGCAACTGGCGATGCAAAGGCGGCGAGCTTGATCTGGTCATGCTCGACGCCGATACAGTAGTATTCGTCGAAGTCCGCTACCGGTTGCACGCGGGCTTCGGAGGCGCCCTCGACAGTATCGACGGGCGCAAGCAGAAACGGTTGGTGCTTGCCGCCAGCCTGTTCCTGCAGAAGGAGGCCCACTGGGGCAACCACCCCTGCCGCTTCGACGTAGTCGCCCTGCAGGGTAGCCACCATGCAGGCAGACCGCTTCAATGGCTGAAAAACGCCTTCGAATGCTGAACCCACTTCGTTTTTTTTGCTCTATGTATCGCGGGCTGGTCGTTGTTGCGCGTAGCAAAGGCCACCGCCCCATTTAAGGTCACCAGATGGACATGCAATCCCGAATTCGCCGGCTGTTCGAGGCCAGCATCGAAACCAAGCAACAGGCAATGGACATCCTGGCACCGCACATCGAGCAGGCCAGTCTGGTCATGGTCAATGCGTTGCTCAACGAGGGCAAGATGCTCGCCTGCGGCAACGGCGGCTCGGCCGGCGATGCCCAGCACTTTTCATCGGAGCTGCTCAACCGCTTCGAGCGCGAGCGTCCCAGCCTGCCAGCCATCGCGCTGACCACCGACAGCTCGACCCTGACCTCGATCGCCAACGACTACAGCTACAACGAAGTCTTTTCCAAGCAGATCCGCGCCCTGGGCCAGCCCGGTGACGTTCTGCTGGCGATCTCCACCAGCGGCAATTCGGCCAACGTAATCCAGGCAATCCAGGCCGCACATGACCGTGAAATGATTGTCGTAGCATTGACGGGTCGCGATGGCGGCGGCATGGCTTCGCTGCTGCTGCCCGAGGACGTGGAAATCCGCGTGCCTTCGACAGTTACCGCGCGTATCCAGGAAGTCCACCTGCTGGCGATCCACTGCCTGTGCGATCTGATCGACAGCCAACTGTTCGGGAGTGAAGAATGACCCCTATGCGCCTCGGCCTGATGGCCCTGACCCTGTGCCTGAGCGTCACTGGTTGCAGCTCGGTACTCACCTCTACCCGCAATTCGCCGATCGAGGACGATCGCGGCACGCGCACCATCGGCAGCAAGATCGACGACTCGCTGATCGAGACCAAGGCTGCCGTGAACATTTCCAAAGCCAACCCAGACCTGGACAAGGGCTCGCACATCGTTGTCAGCAGCTACAACGGTATCGTCCTGCTGGCCGGGCAGACCCCACGCGCCGACCTCAAGAGCCTCGCGGAGCAAACCGCCAGCCAGGTCCAACGGGTCAAGAAAGTACACAATGAGCTGCAGGTGATGCAGCCCTCTTCCATTCTGGCGCGGAACAACGACGCCTGGCTGACCACCAAGATCAAGACCCAGATGCTGACTGACAACGCCGTGCCCAGCTCGCGCATCAAGGTGATTACCGAAAACGGTATCGTCTACCTGCTGGGTCTGGTCACCCGTCAAGAAGCCAACTCGGCCACTGCCGTGGTACAGGGCGTGTCGGGCGTGCAGAAGATCGTCAAGCTGTTCGAGTACATCGATTGACTCAGTGATTGCCTGGACAGGCCAAACAAAAAGGCGATCCATCTGGATCGCCTTTTTTGTTACTTGACCACTTTCAGGCTTGGCCGGCCAGTCGGACGCGGCGGCTGCCCTCCATCGTCTGGCGGGCCATCGTCATCCGGCTGCACATCATCGTCTTCCAGCTCGTCGCCATCCATCGAAGACGGCTCCAGCTCGAAGACCATACCCTGGCCATTTTCGCGGGCGTAGATACCCAGGATTGCACCAACCGGCACGAACAGCGAGTGAGCCACGCCACTGAAGCGGCCCTCGAAGCTGACTGCGTCATTGTCCATGTGCAGGCTACGCACGGCGCTTGGCGAGATATTCAAGACGATCTGGCCATCACTGGCGAAACCATCCGGCACCTGAACTTTCGGGAATTCGGCATTGACCAGCATATGGGGCGTGCAATCGTTGTCGACGATCCACTCGTACAGTGCTCGAACCAGATAGGGGCGACTGGAGTTCATCAACGGCTCCTTAAAGCTTGCGCATTTCACGTTCTACGGAGGACAGGCTCGCCTGAAAAGGCTCGCGGGCGAACTGGCGCTCCATGTAATCCAGCAGCGGCTTGGCTTGCCGCGGCAATTCGATACCCAACACCGGCAAACGCCAGAGTATGGGCAATAGACAGCAATCGACCAGGCTTTGCTCATCACTCATGAAGCAGGCGAACTCGCCAAACAACGGCGAGACCCCGGTCAGGCTTTCGCGCAAGGCCTTGCGCGCTTCGGTTCGGGCAGCTTCACTGCTACGCGGGTCAAGCACGGTATCGGCCAAGGCACACCAGTCGCGCTGGATGCGGTGCATCAGCAGGCGGCTGTTGCCACGCGCAACCGGGTATACCGGCATCAGCGGCGGGTGCGGGTAACGCTCCTCGAGGTATTCCATCACCACGGTCGATTCATACAACGCCAGGTCACGGTCGACCAAGGTCGGCACGCTGCCATAAGGGTTGACCTCGGCCAGCTTCGGCGGCAGGCGGGCGGGATCGACATCGATCAACTGCACGCTGACGCCCTTCTCGGCCAGAACCAGGCGCACCCGATGAGAATAGTGATCAGCGGGATCGGAATAGCAGGCTAACCTGTTGGTTGCGCCCATGTAGCGGCTCCTCGCACGGATGCTTGTGCAACTTTAAAT
>NZ_JBQENN010000011.1:138526-145958 GCF_052044625.1 Pseudomonas sp. 22515 | reverse complement strand
AGGCCACCCCGGGCGCGTTCAACAACCAGAAACTACTGCGTGATCAGTGCACGTCCTTCCAGTATTCACGCTTGAGCAAGTAGGCGAATACGAAGAAGAAAGCCAGGTACAGCAACACATAGGTGCCGATGCGCTGGCTTTCCAGTTTGACTGGGTTGGCCGAATAGGCCAGGAAGGTCACAAGGTTCTTGACCTTCTCGTCGAACTGCTCGGTCGTCAGGGTACCGGAATTCGGCGTAATGGTCAGCTGATCGCAAGCTTCATGGGTCAACGGGCTGCCGGTCAACGGGTCGAATTGCTTCTTGCCCTCGACCACCGTCTGCACCTGCTTGCAACCCACCACCTGGTTACCTTGCAGACCCACCAGCACGTTAGGCATGCCGACGTTCGGGAACACCTTGTTGTTCACCCCGTAAGGGCGCGATGGGTCCTCATAGAAGCTGCGCAGGTAGGTGTAAAGCCAATCGGTACCGCGCACGCGGGCAACCAGGGTCAGGTCGGGCGGCGCGGCACCAAACCAGGTCTTGGCGTCGCTGGGCTTCATGCCGATCTGCATGTGGTCACCAATCTTGGCGCCCGTGAACACCAGCTTCTCGAGCATCAACTCATGCGGGATACCCAGGTCATCAGCCACACGCTCGTAACGCTGGAACTTGGCACTGTGACACCCCATGCAATAGTTGGCGAAGGTACGCGCACCATCCTGCATAGCGGCCTTGTCAGTCAGGTCGATATCGACCTTGTCCAGCTCCAGGCCAGTTTCGGCAGCGAAGGAAAAGGCAGGCATCACTGCCAGCAAAAATACTGCAATCAACTTTTTCATCAGCCAGTCACCCTTTCCGGAACCGGTTTGGTCTTCTCAAGCCTTGTGTAGAACGGCATCAGCAGGAAGTAGGCGAAGTACAGCACCGTGCATACCTGCGACAACAAGGTACGCCCAGGTGTCGGTGCCAGTACGCCCAGCACGCCGAGGATGACGAAGGCCACGCAGAACACCAGCAGGAAGACCTTGCTGATCCAGCCCTTGTAACGCATGGAACGCACTGGGCTGCGGTCGAGCCAGGGCAGTACGAACAGCACGGCGATGGCCGCCCCCATGGCAATGACGCCCATCAGCTTGTCAGGCACCGCACGCAGGATTGCGTAGAACGGTGTGAAGTACCACACCGGCGCGATGTGCTCTGGGGTCTTGAAGGCGTTGGCCTGCTCGAAGTTAGGTTTCTCGAGGAAGTAACCGCCCATTTCAGGGAAGAAGAACACCACAGCGCAGAACACGAACAGGAACACCACCACGCCGACAATGTCTTTGACGGTGTAGTACGGGTGGAACGGAATACCATCCAGCGGAATACCGTTTTCGTCCTTTTTCTTCTTGATGTCGACGCCATCAGGGTTGTTCGAACCCACTTCGTGCAAGGCGAGGATGTGCAGTACCACCAGGCCAAGAATCACGATTGGCAGGGCAACCACATGCAGGGCGAAGAAGCGGTTCAGGGTGATGCCCGAGATCAGGTAGTCACCACGGATCCACTGGGTAAGGTCATCACCGATCACCGGGATGGCACCGAACAGCGAGATGATCACCTGGGCGCCCCAGTACGACATCTGCCCCCATGGCAGCAGGTAGCCCATGAACGCTTCAGCCATCAGCGCCAGATAGATCAGCATGCCGAACAGCCAGACCAGCTCGCGTGGCTTCTGGTAGGAGCCATAGAGCAGGCCGCGGAACATGTGCAGGTAGACCACGATGAAGAACGCTGACGCCCCCGTGGAGTGCAGGTAGCGCAGAATCCAGCCGTATTCCACGTCGCGCATGATGTACTCGACCGAGGCGAACGCCTCTTCCGCCGAGGGCGTGAAGCTCATGGTCAGCCACACGCCGGTCACGATCTGGTTGACCAGCACCAGCAATGCCAGGGAGCCGAAGAAGTACAGGAAGTTGAAGTTCTTGGGTGCGTAATACTTGCTGAGGTGGTCTTCCCACATCTTGGTGGCGGGGAAGCGAGCATCAATCCAGTCCATGAACTTGCTCATCATGCGTTCTCCTGGTCGACGCCAATGACGATGATCTCGTCCGACTCATAAGAGTGCGGTGGCACGGGCAGGTTGAGAGGCGCTGGCTGGGACTTGTAGACACGGCCAGCCAGGTCATAGTGAGAGCCGTGGCATGGGCAGAAGTAACCACCTACCCACTTCGGCCCAAGGTCGGCGGGCGCCACCTCTGGTCGGAAGGTGGGCGAGCAGCCCAGGTGCGTGCACAGGCCGACGAGAATAAGAATTTCCGGCTTGATCGAGCGAACCTCAGGGTCGACGTACGCTGGCTGTACCGAGGCCTTGGACTCGGGGTCGGACAGGTCACCCGTGATTTTTTTCAGATTGCCAAGGATTTCCTCCGTTCGCCGCACGATGAATACGGGCTGGCCACGCCACTCGGCCACCATCTGCTGCCCCGCCTCGACCTTGGCGATGTTGACCTTCACCGGTGCACCCGCGGCTTTCGCCTTGGCACTGGGAAACCATGACCCCACGAACGGTACCGCAGCCCCCACTGCCCCCGCCGCCCCGACCACGGATGTCGCGGCTACGAGGAAGCGGCGCCGGCCTGCGTTGACGCCGTCATTGCTCATTCAGTCCTCTCCCATCAGCTTGCTTGGCCAGTTGGACCTGGCCTGTACTTAGGTTGTGTCAATGGCACTAAAAATTGGCCGCCATGGTAAGAAACAAATCCACACACTGACAAGGTGATTACCCCGGCAAGGGCGACAACCCACGCTTTGCTTGATCTACGTCTATGCGACAAGCGGCCACTGACTGCTGACAGGTTAGTTCAAGGCTAAAAAAAAAGCCCGGTTCCAAGGAACCGGGCTTTTTTCGACTGCCGAAGCGGTATTAACGCTTGGAGTACTGAGGACGCTTACGCGCTTTACGCAGACCCACTTTCTTACGCTCAACTTCACGAGCGTCGCGGGTGACGTAGCCAGCACGACGCAGAGCGCCACGCAGGGTTTCGTCGTATTCCATCAGAGCGCGGGTGATACCGTGACGGATCGCACCGGCCTGACCGCTGACACCACCACCGGAAACGGTGACGTAGATGTCGAATTTCTCAACGGATTCAGTCAGCTCGAGCGGCTGGCGAACAACCATGCGAGCGGTTTCGCGACCGAAGAACACGTCCAGAGAACGGTTGTTGATGGAAATGTTACCAGTACCCGGACGCAGGAATACGCGAGCGGTTGCGGTCTTGCGACGGCCAGTGCCGTAATTTTGAGTCGCCGACATAATGAACTATCCCGTTAGATCTTCAGTTCTTGAGGCTGCTGAGCAGTGTGTGGGTGAGCAGCACCCGCGTACACTTTCAGCTTGCGGTACATGTCGCGACCCAGCGGGTTCTTAGGCAGCATGCCTTTGACCGCAGTTTCGATAACACGCTCAGGGGCCTTGGCGATCAACTTCTCGAAGTTGATTTCCTTGATACCGCCTGGGAAACCGGAGTGGGAGTAGTACATTTTGTCGGAAGACTTGGCACCAGTCACACGAACCTGCTCGGCGTTGATAACGACGATGTAGTCGCCGGTGTCAACGTGAGGGGTGTATTCTGGTTTGTGTTTGCCACGCAGACGGGTAGCGATTTCGGTAGCCAGACGACCCAGGGTCTGGCCAGCGGCGTCGACTACGAACCACTCGCGCTTTACTGTTTCCGGTTTAGCAGTAAAAGTTTTCATTCTCTAAAGCCTCAGAGGCCGCCCAGCGAAAAATAGACGGCGAATCTTACTGGATAGTGCACAGCTTGCCAAGGGCAAGCGCGCAGCCGAACACAGACGCTTTTGGGGGCTCGGGTCGGGCACGCCAATGTTCGACGGGGTTCTTCCTGCGTGATGGTGCATCACTTCCGCCACGCGGAGAGGGGCTGAATTATCCAGATTGCGCGAAAAATTTCAACCTGCTTTGATTGGCTTCTATTGCCAAGGAGTGACTAACCGATGGAATACCGCCAGCTCGGCCGTACCGACCTCAACGTCAGCGCCCTGTGCCTGGGCACCATGACCTGGGGCGAGCAGAACATCCAGGCCGAGGCCTACGAGCAAATTGCTCGGGCCAAGGCCGCCGGGGTCAACTTCATCGACACCGCCGAGATGTACCCGGTCCCTCCCCGCCCGGAGACCTACGCGGCCACCGAGCGCATCATCGGCAACTGGTTCCGTGACCATGGCGACCGCGACGCGTGGATCCTGGCCAGCAAGGTTGCAGGCCCGGGGAACGGCATCAGCCATATCCGTGACGGGCAGCTCAAGCACAACCGTCAGCACATCGTCGCGGCGCTGGACGAAAGCCTCAAGCGCCTGCAGACCGACCGCATCGACCTGTACCAGTTGCACTGGCCAGAGCGCAGCACCAACTTCTTCGGCAAGCTGGGCTACCAGCACCTGCCGCAGGATCACTTCACCCCACTGGAAGAAACCCTCGAAGTGCTCGACGAGCAGGTGCGTGCGGGCAAGATCCGCCACATCGGCCTGTCCAACGAAACGCCGTGGGGCACCATGAAGTTCCTGCAACTGGCCGAGAGCCGTGGCTGGCCGCGGGCGGTATCGATCCAGAACCCGTACAACCTGCTCAACCGCAGCTTCGAGGTGGGCCTGGCAGAAGTGGCCATACGCGAGCAGTGTGGCCTGCTGGCCTATTCGCCGCTTGCCTTCGGCATGCTCTCGGGCAAGTACGAGAACGGCGCACGGCCGGACAATGCACGCCTGACCCTGTTCAGCCGCTTTGCCCGTTACTCCAACCCACAGACCGTGGCGGCCTGCAGCCGCTACGTGCAGCTGGCCCGCGAGCACGGCCTGGACCCGGCGCAAATGGCCCTGGCGTTCGTCACCCGACAGCCGTTCGTGACCAGCAACATCATAGGTGCCACCAGCCTGCAGCAGCTGGACAGCAACCTGGCCAGCCTTGAACTGAACCTGAGCGCCGATCTGCTGACAGCGATCGAAGCCATTCATCAGGAGCAGCCCAACCCGGCGCCTTGAGCCAAACACTGCGCCCCGCTTCGCGCCGCTGTTACATGGGGTAGACACAATCGCCAAAAAATAAGACGATCCAGCCGGTGATTGACCACTCTACCCTATAAGAACAATGACAATGATGTTTACCCAACCCTCAGCGTCGCTGCGGCGCGTCAGCATCCTGGCCATTGACAAGGTGTTCGCTTCGACCTTGATGCAGGCCAAGGACTTCTTCCACCTCGCCAGCCTGCGCTATAGCAAGCAGCTGGGCCTGGGCTTGCAGCCCATGTTCGACATCCGCCTGGTGAGCCCCGACAGCCAGCCCGTGGACAGCTTCAGCAATGTGCAGTTACCGGTTGACGGCGGCCTGGACGACGCCGATGTGATCATCCTCCCGGCCTACTGGGATGATTTCGACAACTTGCTGCAGCGTTACCCACAGGTGCTGCCGTGGCTGCGTGAACAGCACGCGCGTGGCGCGGTGCTGTGCGCCGAGGCCAGTGGTGTGTTCTGGCTGGCCGAATCCGGCCTGCTCGATGGCAAGGAAGCGACCACCTACTGGCGCTTCTTCAACAGCTTTGCCGAACGCTTCCCGAAGATTCGCCTGAACCAGGACAAGCACCTGACCGATGCCGACAATATCTATTGCGCCGGCGGTGCAACCTCGGCCTGCGACCTGTACATCTACCTGATCGAACGCTTCTGCGGTGCCAACGTGGCCCGTGCAGTGTCCCGCGATATCCTCTACGAAGTGCAACGCAACTACACCCCGGGGCGCATGGGCTTTGGCGGGCAGAAACTGCACCAGGACCTGATCATCCTGCAGATCCAGCACTGGCTGGAGGAACACTTCGCCGACAAGTTCCGCTTCGAGGATGTGGCCCGCAACCACGGCATGAGCATCCGCAACTTCATGCGTCGCTTCCAGGGCGCAACGGGTGACAAGCCGCTGCATTACCTGCAACGGTTACGCATCGAGACAGCCAAGGGGTTGTTGTCGAGTACGCGCAAGAGCATCAAGACCATCAGTTACGAGGTGGGGTATGACGATGCCAGTTTCTTTGCGCGGCTGTTCCGCCAACACACCGAGTTGTCGCCGAACCAGTATCGGCAGCAGTTCATGCAGGAAGCCTGAAAGGCTTCCAGAGCGGCAGGTTTCGAGCTTGAAGCGACAAGGAAAAACCAGAGCGGATCGCGCATTGCCCTGAACTTTCCTTGTCGCCTGACGCTTGCCGCTGCCGTCAGGGCTTGTGTGCGCGCGCCAGGAATTCGTGCGATTGCATCTCCAGCAACCGGCTCAGGGTACGCTGGAACTCGAAGCTCAGACGCCCACCGGTATACAGGTCCTTCAACTCCACCTCGGCCGAGATGATCAGCTTGACGTTGCGATCGTAGAACTCGTCCACCATGTTGATGAAACGACGGGCGATGTCGTCGGTGGTGACGCCCATCTGCTCCACGTTGCTCAGCAATACGGCGTGGAAGATCTTGCCCAGCTCAATGTAGTCGTTCTGGCTGCGCGGCCCGTCGCACAGGGCGCGGAAGTCAAACCAGGCGACGTCGTCGCAAGTACGCAGGGCATTGATCGGGCGGTTCTCGATCATCAGCACGTCGTTTTCGATCGCCTGGGTGCACTCAGGGGTGAGCGCCTTGAAGCTGGCGCGCATGCTCTGGTGCGCCGCGTCATCGAGTGGGAAGTGGAACAGTTCAGCCTGCTCCAGGTGACGCAGACGGTAGTCGACCCCGCTATCGACGTTCACCACGTCGGTGTACTGCTTGATCATGGCGATAGCCGGCAGGAAGCGTGCACGCTGCAGGCCGTCCTTGTAGAGGCCGTCCGGCACGATGTTGGAGGTGGCCACCAGCGACACGCCATTCTTGAACAGCTCTTCCATCAAGGTGCCGAGGATCATGGCGTCGGTAATGTCCGACACGAAGAATTCGTCGAAGCAGATCACCTTGGCTTCTTCGCTGAAGCGCTTGGCAATGAGGGTCAGCGGGTTCTTCTCGCCCTTGAGGGTTTTCATCTCCTCGTGCACACGCTTCATGAAGCGGTGGAAGTGCGTACGCATCTTCTGCTTGAACGGCAGCGCTTCGTAGAAGGTATCAACCAGGTAGGTCTTGCCTCGCCCCACCCCACCCCAGAAGTACAGGCCCTTGACCGGGGTCTGCTCCTTCTTGCCGAACAGCTTGCCGAACACGCCCGGCTTGTTGTTCTGCGCGTGCACCAGGTCGTCGTACAGGCGCTGGAGGTGACGCACCGCAGTTTCCTGCGCCGCGTCATGGAAGAAGTCGGGACGTTTCAGATCTGCTTGATAGCGTTCTAAGGGAGTCATGATTCGTTAGCGAGGCAACAAAAAACGGGCCGTCACTGTAGCGACAGGCCCGCTTAATGGCAATCAGTCTGTGGGAGCGGGCGTGCCCGCGAACAC
>NZ_JBQENN010000011.1:119186-138504 GCF_052044625.1 Pseudomonas sp. 22515 | reverse complement strand
GCCCGCTCCCACACGGATCGCGCCAGCTTTCAGAAATTGAGCAAGACAGTTGCTCCCACCGTTTGGCGGCCTCAGTCCTGCTGTGGTGCCAAGGCTTCGTTCAGGCTTTGAATGGCCGCATCACGGGCTTCAGCGTTGTCGAACCGCGGCCCGTCGGCAACCTGCTCGCCATTGAGCCACAGGCCGAAGCTCAGGCCTTCGATGCGGACATCGGCCTCGCCACCCTGCTGCAACTGCTTGCTCACGGCGCCCGCACTCTTGCCGTCGGCGAAGCTGCGCGACAACAGCAGTTGCTCGCCATCAGCGGCCAGCAGGCGGAAGCGGAAGCTGCCGTCTTCATCACGGAAGCTGACAAAACGCGCGCTCTTGGTGGCTTTTTTCTTCACTTCGGCGGTGGCCTGCACGCTGCTGCGGAACGAACGCAGGCCAACGGCCTCGCGCAACTGCTCGAGGAACGGCGTGGCGATCTTGCGGGCCTTGGCAGCGCCGGCCAGCAGGATGTCTTCCAGGTCCGCCGGCCGGGCGATCAGCTGGTGATAGTACTCGCGCTTCTCGGCCAGTTGGCCGTCCAGCAGCTGGAACAGGCGCTGTTTGGCGTCGCCCCAGCCCAGGCCCTGCAGCAGCTCTTCGCGGAAACCGGCGCACTGCTCAGGCGTCGAGAAGGCCTGGTACAGGGTGAACAGGTGCGCGTTGTCCGGGTCTTTCGCCTCACCGGGCGCGCGCGAATCGGTGACGATGCGCGAGATGGCGTCTTTCATGTCCTTGGCGCTGGTGAACAACGGGATGGTGTTGTCATAGCTCTTGGACATCTTGCGCCCGTCCAGGCCCGGCAGGGTCGCCACGCTTTCTTCGATCACAGCCTCCGGCAAGGCGAAGAAGTCCTTGCCCTGGCCGAACAGGTGGTTGAAGCGCTGGCCGATATCGCGGGCCATTTCCACGTGCTGGATCTGGTCACGACCGACCGGCACCTTGTTGGCGTTGAACATCAGGATATCGGCGGCCATCAGCACCGGGTAGCTGAACAGGCCCATGGTCACGCCGGCGTCCGGGTCTTCGCCGTTCTCGACGTTCTTGTCCACCGAGGCCTTGTAGGCATGCGCACGGTTCAGCAGGCCTTTGGCAGCAACGCAGGTCAGCAGCCAGGTCAGTTCGGGGATTTCCGGGATGTCGGACTGGCGATAGAAGGTCACCTTGTCCGGGTCCAGGCCACCGGCCAGCCAGGTGGCGGCGATTTCCAGGCGCGAGCGCTGGATGCGCAGCGGGTCGTCGCACTTGATCAGGGCGTGGTAGTCGGCCAGGAAGTAGAACGAGTCGACACCGGGCTGCTGGCTGGCACGGATCGCCGGGCGGATGGCGCCGGCGTAGTTGCCCAGGTGCGGAGTGCCGGTGGTGGTGATACCGGTAAGAATGCGCGTGGTCATGGGTGTTCGCTTATTCAGGCTTGGCTCAGTTCGAAAGGCGCGGCAGCAGCAGATCCTTCAGATCGGTCAGCTTGCCATGGAAGAAGTGTCCGCATTCTGCCACTTTCAGCAGCTCATGGGGACGCGACAGGCTGTCGGACCATTCGTAAACCAGCTGCGGCGCGACGACTTCATCGGCGTCCGGCTGCACCACGGTGAGCGGGCAGCGCTGCGGCAGCGGGAATTCGGCGGTCAGGCGCATGACCGCCGGGGCGATCATGAACAGGTGCTGCAACTCGACGCCTGCAGTTTCAAGGCGCCCGGCCAGGCTGGTGGCAACGAAACCTCCGAACGAAAAGCCCATCAGCACCAGCGGTAGCCCGGGGTGCCTGGCACGCAGCCATGCTGCAGCGGCCTCGGCATCGGCCACTTCGCCAGCGCCCATGTCGTGGCTGCCGGCGCTCTGGCCGACGCCACGGTAGTTGAAACGCAGGGTCACATAACCGGCATCACGTGCGGTGCGCTGCAGGGTCGAGACAACCTTGTTGAGCATGGTGCCGCCCTGGACCGGGTTAGGGTGGCAGATCAGCACCGCGCCACGGGCTTGCGCCACGTCCAGGTACAACGCTTCCAGCTGGCCGCTGGGGCCATCGATGAACAAGGGGGTTTCGCGGACAAGCAAGGCACTACTCCGTGACCTCGAGAAGGGTCGATTCGTCTAGGTGTGAAATTCTGTTCTGATTTGCGATCGCTCGCGGTATACAGCGCAGGTCTGAGCCGTTAACGTAAAGCAAAGCCGTTTATAGAGGAAGGACTCGTGGAACTCTCGCTCCTTGTTTGGTTGTTGCCAACCCTGGCCCTGGTCATCGGTGTGGCAGTCGGTTTCATTGTTGCCCGCCTGCTGCCCAATGCGGCCCCGAGCAACACCCAGCGTCAACTGGATGACATCCAGAAGCGCTTCGACAGCTACCAGAACGAAGTGGTCACCCACTTCAACAGCACCGCCATGCTGGTCAAGAAACTGACCCAGAGCTATCAGGACGTACAGGATCACCTGGCTGAAGGCGCCAACAGCCTGGCCCTCGATGACGTCACCCGCCAACGCCTGCTGGCTGCGCTGCACTCCGATGCACCGCAAGGCCCGCGTGACCGCCTGACCCCACCTAAAGACACCGCCGAAGTGCCGCGCGACTATGCGCCGAAAGTGCCTAACTCGCCGGGCATGCTGGATGAGAGCTACGGGCTCAAGCGTTGATCTGCTGAACATGCAAAAGGCCTCGCAAGAGGCCTTTTTTATGGGCTGGATTCACTGGCCCCCTTCGCGGGCACGCCCGCTCCCACAGGTACACCACAGCATNGGGAGCGGGCGGGCCCGCGAAAGGGCCAGTGCAGGCAACCTAACAGCAGGCCTGCAATGCCTGTTCGACATCTGCCAGCAGGTCCTCCACATCCTCCAGCCCCACCGACAGACGCACCAACCCCTCCGATATCCCGTGATGCGCCCGCTCCTGCGGCGTATAGCTGGAATGCGTCATGCTCGCCGGATGCTGCGCCAGCGACTCGGCATCCCCCAGGCTCACCGCCCGGGCAAAGAGCTGCAGCGCATTCATGAAGCGCCGCCCCGCCTCAATGCCACCCTTGAGCTCAAACGCAATCATCCCGCCAGGCAAACGCATCTGTCGCTGGGCCAACGCGTACTGGGCAAAAGACGGTAGCCCCGGGTAATGAATCAATTCCACCTGCGGCTGCCGAGCGAGAAACTCGGCCACCTGCTGGGCATTGGCGCAATGCCGGTCCATGCGCAGGGCCAGGGTCTTGATACCGCGCATCAGCAACGCCGCGTCATGCGGTGACAGCACCGCGCCGGTCATATCCTTCAGCCCTTCCAGGCGGATACGGTCGACCAACGCCTTGCACCCCACCACCAACCCGGCAGTGATATCGCCATGCCCACTGAGGTACTTGGTTGCCGAGTGCACCACCAGGTCCGCCCCCAGCTCCAGTGGCCGCTGCAGGTACGGCGTACAGTAGGTGTTATCGACCACCACATGCACATCATGCCCCCGCACCGCCTCCACAACCGCCGCAATATCCACAAGTTGCATGTTGGGGTTGGCCGGTGTTTCGAAGTAGATCATCCGTGTTTTACTGCTGATCGCCGCTTTCAGGGCCTTGGCATCGTTGAGATCGACATGGCGAACTTTCACCCCGAACTCACCAATACCGTGGTGCAGAAAAGCGAAGGTACAGCCATACAAGGTGCGCCCGACAATCAGCTCATCGCCAGGCCTTAGCAGGGTCCAGAGGGTTGAGGTAATCGCGCCCATCCCCGAGGCCAACGCCAACCCCGCTTCACCGCCCTCCAGCGAAGCCATGCGCTGCTCCAGCAAGGCCAGCGTGGGGTTGGAAATGCGGCTGTAGAAATGCCCAGGCTCCTCCCCGGCGAAGCAGGCAGCACCGTACTCGACAGTGGGAAAGGCATAGGTAGCCGTTTGATACACCGGTGGCACCAGGGCGCCACCATGGGAAAGCGGGTCATAGCCATGATGAATGGCCCGCGTGGAAAAACCGGTGTTGTGGTGGGAGTCGCGCATGGCAACAGCCTCTTGTGGTTTGCTATAAGCTTATGCCACCGAGCTGCCCGATTTTTTCCAAAATAGCCTACGCATACACGTGCTTGCTGGAACAAAAACAATAATCAACGGACCAGGAGGGCAAAAAATGCCTTCAAGCCTCGACCGCACCGACCGCGCCCTGCTCGCCGCCTTGCAGGACAATGCCCGTCTCACCGTTGCCGAACTCGCCGACCAGGTGGCACTGACCACCTCGCCCTGCTGGCGACGGGTCAAGTTACTGGAGGAAAACGGCTACATCACCGGCTACCAGGCCATCCTCTCGCCCAAGTCGCTGGGGTTTGGTGTGACCGCGTTCGTCAGCATCATGATGGACTCGCACACCAAGGACATGGCGCTGGCGTTTGAACAGCGCCTGATGGAAATCCCCGAGATCGTCGCCTGCCACAACATCTCCGGCCGCTATGACTTTCTGCTGGAGATCCTGGCACGGGACCTGGAGTCGTTTGGCGAATTTACCCGGGAAGTGCTGCAGCGGTTGCCGGGGGTGAAGGAGATCTATTCGAGTTTTTCGTACAAAGCGGTGAAGGAAAGACGGGTGATACCGGTGTCGGAGAAACATATCTGAGACGGATCTTTCCGAGCAACACGAAGCTTCCTACTGATTGACAGGCTGCAGCTGACATACCGCAAATTCGATATACGTAAACCTAGCCCATGTAGTGATCAGGAGAACCTACATGGCACGGGACAATACGTATTATCTCGATGAGGCGCTATACATCAGTGCGCAAGCACCTACAGGTATTGAACTGAGTTTTATCGGTGGCGGTGGGCCGGGCTCAGGTGGCTGGGGGCTAAGCGATGGTTATCCACGCGGCACCAGCCCAACCAAAAATGATATTGCTCGGGTTATTTCCACGCGTAGGGTGCTGACAGAAGAATTTCAAATCATCGAAAAGGACTATTCAGATAAGTATGCTCATGAAACAAACCAGCTTCCTGAAACTATAAATGCACTAAAAGCCCAGATCAAAGCCGAGGCGAGCAGTACAAACGGCGCGGCATTACCATTCGTAACAGAGCAACAAATCCTGTCGTCGCGCATCAGCCAGATTCGTGATGGTTATCTGCAGATTTTACCCGACGCCAACAACTACTTTGGCGTACCCGCATTCTACAAGCGGGGCGACTCAATGATGAGCCGGTTTCTAGACCCGGGTTTCTTCGCAGCAACAACAGGCCAGGAATTAGGCGTGGAATGGGCCACAAGGCTGCAGAAGTCCTGGGAGGGTACGTACCGTTTACACCTGGAAGCTCAGAAGCACCAAGCATTGGCTGACGGACTTCGAGCACTGGCAAGCCAGGTAGATCAGGAAGAACTCAGCCAGCAACCGCTGGATTTGTTGCAGGTGATTGCGCGTAGAACAGCGCAGATCCACACAGAGCGACAAATACATTCGATTGTTTACCCAACGTCCTTCAGCATGAGCTGGGTCAAACCGTCATTGACGACACGCTCACGCTTGTCCAAACCTTCAGTACCTACCTGGCAACTGCTGCCGCCTTGGTGCAGGCCAAGCAGTCGCAAATTCCCCCCTATCAAGATCAAAACCCGCGCATCAACAGCCCCCTGTCGAAACCACAACTTGAAGGGCTTTTGCACCTTGTAGATGAGCAACGGTTGCGCCGGGCTGGCCCACGCTGGCAGGAATACCACCTGGCACTGGCGCTAACCGAATCGATCAGATTCCTGGGGGTATATGCAGGTGCCACGCAGAACCTGATGCAGCGCGCGGCTGAAGTGGAAAACCTCCAGGCTCAACTCGCTGCACAGGAAGAAGCTGCACGCCAGCAGGCCGAAGCCGAACGCTTGGCTGCTGAAGCCGAGCGCCAAAGGCAAGAGGCTTTGCGGCGTAGTGTCTCCTATATCAATGAAGCGCGGCTAGCGGTATCCACACCTGCCGTAATCCCGATTGGGGCTACCACTTTTGCCGTAGCCGAAGCGGCTTACTCTGCCTTGGCTGAATCGATCGCAGCGGCACTTACCCGGCTTGTTGCTACGACTGTCCCTTCGCTCGCAGTAGGCACCCTTGCGATGGCCTGGCCATCAACGCTGGGCAACAGTGAACGCCAGTACCTCATCAGCACCCCACTCGACAGCCTTAGCCCTGCCGGTGGGCCTGACCTTGCTGCCTTGGCGGCATCCTCGACCAGCATCGACCTGCCCTACCTTCTGGCGGGGGTTGAGAACGAAAACGAACTGGATCTCTACGTGGTGCCGAGTGGCAAGCCGGTGGCGGTACGCGCAGCAACGTTCGACAGCGAGCGGCAGGTCTACAGCCTGGCGCTGGATAATCCGCAACGGATTCTGACCTGGACACCCGCCAGCGCGCCGGGTGGCGATGAGGGAAACTCCACCAGCCTACCGCTAGTCCCGCCTGGTACCGTCGTGTACACCGGCAGCAGCCTGAACCCTGTCGTCACCGAGCAGGAGGGTTACCCCGCGCTTGATCTGCTGGACCAGGAACGGCTGATCATCACCTTCCCCATGGACTCCGGATTACCGCCTATTCTGGTGGTGTTCAAGAGCCCGCGATACGAGGCAGGAACATCGACCGGACATGGTGCACAGGTGTCAGATACATGGCGAAAGGAGGCAGCCAGCCTTGAGGGTGCTCCGATTCCTGCGCAAATTGCAGAACTTCTTAAAAGTAGGGAATTCAGAAATTTTGACGCATTCCGGCGACAGTTCTGGAAAGCGGTGGCTAATGATCCTGAGCTTTCAAAGCAATTTGATGAAATGAGCCTGAGTCGGATGAGAAAAAACGGCTACTCACCGATAGTCGATTTCCCAGACAGCCACCTGAGCCAAAAGACCTTTATACTTCATCATGTAACCCCGATCAGTGAAGGGGGCGGCGTTTATGACATGGATAACATTCGTATTGTCACACCGCTATCGCACAACAGCATTCACTACGGAACAAAACCATGAGTGAAAAAACCAAACTTTCTGACTATACCGAAAACGAATTCTTGGCACTCATAATTGAAATCCACAGAGCCAACTTGGAAGAACCCGATCATGTACTGGGGGGACTTCTTGATCATTTTTCAAAAATCACTGAACACCCCTCAGGCTACGATCTTTTGTACAGACCAAACCCAAAGGAAAATGGTAAACCTGAAAAAGTACTAGAAATAGTCAAGCAATGGCGGCTAGCCAACGGTAAAGACGGTTTCAAGCCCAGCTAACACGAGCAAGGCCCTGAACTCTGAGGGCCTTTTCACCCGAACTGAGCAATAGAAAAAACCCCGCCGAAGCGGGGTTTTCCCTGCAGGCTAGCGCTTAGATCGCGCCACGCTGACGCAGCACGTCCAGCACCTGTTTAACGCCTTCGTCCACGCTGGTGGCCTGGGTGTCGATCACAAGATCAGCATCCAGCGGCACATCGAACGGGAAGCTCTCACCCGGGATGTTGTCGCCACCGGCAGCGTACAGGCCTTGCGGGTCACGCTCGCGGCAAACCAGCGGCGAGGCCTGGACGTAAACGGTCACCAGGCGTTCCTTGCCGATCAGCGCCTTGGCCTGTTCGCGGCCTTCGGCATCCGGGGCCACGAACGCAGCCAGGGTGAGCATGCCGGCTTCGTTGAACTGGCGCGCCACATGGGCGGCGCGGCGCCAGTTCTCGGTACGGCCAGCGCGGTCCTGTGGCAGGCCCTTGTTCAGGTCGTGACGCAGGTTCTGGCCATCGAGCACGTACACCGCACGGCCCATGTCGAACAGCTTGCGCTCCACGGCATAGGCCAAGGTGCTCTTGCCAGCACCCGACAGGCCGCTGAACAGCACGGTGGCTGGCTGCTGACCGAAGCGCAGGGCGCGCTCTTCGGTGGACACGTGGGCCTGCTTGCCATGATGGCCGGTGCTGCCGTGTGGCAACACGGGCGGGGCGATGATCATGCCGGCGCCAACGGTGCCGTTGGTCAGGCGGTCGATGACGATGAACGCACCGGTGGTGCGGTTGCTGTCGTAACCGTCGAGGGCGATCGAGGTGTCCAGGGCTACCTTGACGCGGCCGATCTCGTTCAGTTGCAGCGCGCTGGCAGCGCCCTGCTCCAGGGTGTTCACATCGACCTTGTGGGTGATACTGGCAATCGAACCTGGCACGTAGCTGGTGGCACGCTTGATGTCGTATTTCTTGCCCGGGAGCATCGGCTCCTCGGCCATCCACACCAGCATGGCGTCGAACTGGTCGGTGACCGGCGGGACGTTGTCGGCATGTACCAGCAGGTCGCCACGGGAGATGTCGATCTCGTCTTCCATGGTCAGGGTCACGGCCTGGCCTGGGCCAGCGTTTTCCAGTTCACCTTCGTAGGTGACGATGGACTTGACCCGGCTGCTCTTGCCCGACGGCAGCACGACAATCTCGTCACCTTTGTGCACCACGCCACTGGCGATGGTGCCCGCGAAGCCGCGGAAGTTCAGGTTGGGACGGTTGACGTACTGCACCGGGAAACGCAGGTCGGTGAAGTTGCGGTCGGCCGAAACCTCGACGGTTTCGAGGATTTCCATCAGCGTCGGGCCGGCGTACCACGGCGATTGCTCGCTGTGGTTGACCACGTTGTCACCCTTGAGCGCCGACATCGGCACGAAGTGCAGGCTGCTCGGGGTCAGGTTGATGGCTTCGGCAAACTTCAGGTAGTCGGCCTTGATCGACTCGAAGACGCCTTCATCGAAGCCCTTCAGGTCCATCTTGTTGACCGCGACCACGATGTGCTTGATACCCAGCAACGACGCGATGTAGCTGTGGCGGCGGGTCTGGGTCTGCACGCCATAGCGGGCATCGACCAGGATGATCGCCAGGTCGCAGGTGGACGCACCGGTGGCCATGTTGCGGGTGTACTGCTCATGGCCCGGGGTGTCGGCGATGATGAACTTGCGCTTGGCGGTGGAGAAGTAGCGGTAGGCGACATCGATGGTGATGCCCTGCTCGCGCTCGGCCTGCAGGCCATCTACCAGCAGCGCCAGGTCGACTTCTTCGCCGGTGGTGCCGACTTTCTTCGAATCACGGGTGATGGCCTCGAGGTGGTCCTCGTAGATCATCTTGGAGTCGTGCAGCAGGCGCCCGATCAGGGTGCTCTTGCCGTCATCCACGTTGCCGCAGGTGAGGAAACGCAGCAGTTCTTTACGCTCGTGCTGAGCCAGATAAGCGAGGATATCTTCGCTGATCAAATCGGATTGGTGCGACATGGAGTAACCCTGAAAATTAGAAGTAGCCCTGACGTTTTTTGTCTTCCATGGAACCGGCGCCATCGTGGTCGATGACCCGGCCCTGGCGCTCGGAAGTGCGCGTCAGGAGCATTTCCTGAATGATGTCGGTGAGCGTCTCGGCTTCCGACTCGACAGCGCCCGTCAGCGGGTAGCAGCCGAGGGTACGGAAACGCACCTTCTTCTTGACGATGCGGGCTTTTTCTTCCTCGGAGAGATGCTCGAGGATGCGCTCGTCGTCGATCATGATCAGGGTGCCGTTCTTCTCGATGACTTCACGCTCGGCGGCGAAGTACAGCGGCACGATCGGGATGCCTTCAAGGTAGATGTACTGCCAGATGTCCAGTTCGGTCCAGTTCGACAGCGGGAAGACGCGGATCGACTCACCCTTGTTGACCTTGCCGTTGTACACGTTCCACAGCTCGGGGCGCTGGTTCTTCGGGTCCCAGCGGTGCTTGCTGTCACGGAACGAATACACACGTTCCTTGGCCCGCGACTTCTCTTCGTCGCGGCGCGCACCACCGAAGGCAGCGTCGAAACCATGCTTGTCCAGCGCCTGCTTCAGGCCCTGGGTCTTCATGATGTCGGTGTGCTTGGAACTGCCATGGGTGAACGGGTTGATGCCTTGCGCCACACCCTCAGGGTTGACGTGGGTGATCAGCTCCAGGCCCATTTCCTCGACCATCTTGTCGCGGAAGCTGTACATCTCCTGGAATTTCCACTGGGTGTCGACGTGCATCACCGGGAACGGCAGCTTGCCCGGGAAAAAGGCCTTGCGCGCCAGGTGCAGCATCACGGCGGAGTCCTTGCCGATCGAGTACAGCATCACCGGGTTGTCGAACTCGGCGGCCACCTCGCGGATGATGTGGATGCTCTCCGCCTCCAGCTGTTTCAAGTGCGTCAGTTTGTCGACCATGGCTACTCACGAAAAACGATCTTATGGACGGCCTGCGGGCCGTGTTCGAGCGAGCCACTTTATCACAGCGGCTGCTTCTATTTAGGAGGCTGGCTAGATCGAAAAAGTCTAACGATATGACTGGGGGTTTGGGCTACCAGGGCCGCCCTCTTCGCGGGTGAACCCGCTCCTACGAGGNCGTAGGAGCGGGTTCACCCACGAAGGGGGCGACACCGCTATCAGATAGGATTCGGGCAATCGATGAACAGGTGCTCCACGGCAAACCGTCGTGCCAGGTAATCGCCCAGCGCCTGCACCCCGTAGCGTTCAGTGGCATGGTGCCCGGCCGCAATGAAGCTGACGCCATTCTCGCGCGCACTGTGGTAAGTCTGCTCGGACGCCTCGCCGGTCAGGTACAGGTCGACCCCAGCAGCAATCGCCGTGTCGATATAGCCCTGGCCGCCGCCGGTACACCAGCCCACCCGGCGGATCATTTCATTGCCTTCGACCAGCAACGGCTCACGCCCCAGCACCTGTTGCACCCGGCGGGCAAAATCGCGCGCGGTCATCGGCTCAGCCAACGAACCGACCAGGCCGACCACCTTGGGGTTTTCCGGGTCAAGCGGCCCTTCGACAGTGATCTTCAGTCGCCGCGCCAGCTGCACGTTGTTGCCTACTTCCAGGTGCACGTCCAAGGGCAGGTGAAACGCCAACAGGCTTATATCGTTATTCAGCAAGGTCTTCAGGCGACGCTGGCGAATGCCGGTGATGCACGGGTTCTCGCCCTTCCAGAAATAACCATGGTGCACCAGCACCAGATCGGCCTCGGCCTCGACGGCGGCATCCAGCAATGCCTGGCTGGCGGTAACACCACTGACAATACGGCTGACCTGCGGCCGGCCTTCGACCTGCAGGCCATTTGGGCAATAATCCTGGATCTTCGCGCTGCCCAGGTAACGCTCGGCTTCCTCGACCAGGGTGTTTAGAGCGACGGCCATGAAAATCTCCTCGAAAACTGCACTTTTCTCGGGCACAACGCCTGACGAACGCCCGTATAATGCCGGCCATTATGGGCCGTCGCTGTCACTGGGGGAACCGGTGTATGATCGCGCGCGCTCATGCCCCACTGCCAGGCCGCTGGCCCCTGCTCTTTTCAGGATTCGTTCATGTTCAAGGCTTTGCGTTACTTCGGCTGGCCCCTGCTTACCGGCATACTGATCGCCATGCTGATCATCCAGCGTTTTCCGCAATGGGTCGGGCTGCCCAGCCAGGACGTCAACCTGCAGCAAGCGCCACAGACCACGCGGATCATGCAAGGCCCGGTGTCGTACGCCGACGCCGTGACCCTGGCCGCCCCGGCGGTGGCCAACCTGTACACCACCAAGGTGGTGAACAAAAGCGCCCACCCGCTGTTCGAAGACCCGCAGTTCCGCCGTTTCTTCGGCGATAACCTGCCCAAACAGCGCCGATGGGAATCAAGCCTGGGCTCGGCGGTAATCATGAGCCCAGAGGGCTACCTGCTGACCAACAACCACGTTACCAGCGGCGCCGACCAGATCGTCGTAGCGCTGAAGGATGGCCGCGAAACCCTGGCCCGCGTGATCGGCAGCGACCCGGAAACCGACCTGGCGGTGCTGAAGATCGACTTGAAGAACCTGCCGGCGATCACCATCGGCCGTTCCGACACCATTCACATCGGCGACGTGTCGCTGGCCATCGGCAACCCGTTCGGCGTCGGCCAGACGGTGACCATGGGCATCATCAGCGCCACTGGCCGCAACCAGCTGGGGCTGAACAACTACGAAGACTTCATCCAGACCGACGCGGCGATCAACCCGGGCAACTCCGGTGGCGCGCTGGTGGATGCCAATGGCAACCTGATCGGTATCAATACCGCGATCTTTTCCAAGTCCGGTGGCTCGCAGGGCATCGGCTTCGCCATTCCGGTAAAACTGGCACTGGAGGTGATGAAGTCGATCGTCGAACACGGCCAGGTGATCCGTGGATGGCTGGGTATCGAAGTACAGCCACTGAGCCAGGAGCTGGCAGAATCGTTCGGCATGAAGGACCGCCCAGGCATCGTGGTGGCGGGTATCTTCCGCGAGGGGCCAGCGGCCAAGGCCGGGCTGCAACTGGGTGACGTGATCCTGAGCATCAATGGCGAGCCGGCCGGCGACGGGCGCAAGTCGATGAACCAGGTTGCGCGGATCAAACCCAACGAGAAGATCACCATCGAGGTGATGCGCAACGGTCAGCAATTGAAGCTGATCGCCGAGGTGGGGCTGCGGCCGCCGCCGGCGCCGGCTGTAACGCAAGAAGAAAAGTAAGGTGAGGCCTTAAGNCCCATCGCGACACAAGACCGCTCCCACAGTTGGCCGAGTCTGCTGCCGCTACGGCCTCAATGCAGGATCTGGCTGAGGAACAACTTGGTCCGGTCGCTGCGCGGCCGGTCGA
This sequence comes from Pseudomonas sp. 22515, assembly GCF_052044625.1. Lineage (NCBI taxonomy): Bacteria > Pseudomonadati > Pseudomonadota > Gammaproteobacteria > Pseudomonadales > Pseudomonadaceae > Pseudomonas > Pseudomonas sp. 22515. Next base: position 125,910 of record NZ_JBQENN010000011.1, on the reverse strand, counting down.
AGAAGTCATCCGGCGCGGCCTGCTCCACAATCTCGCCCTTGTCCATGAAGATAACCCGGTTCGCCACGGTACGGGCAAAGCCCATTTCGTGGGTCACGCAGAGCATGGTCATGCCATCCTCGGCCAGGCCCACCATGGTATCGAGCACTTCCTTGACCATTTCCGGGTCCAGTGCCGAGGTCGGTTCGTCGAACAGCATGATCTTGGGCTTCATGCACAACGCGCGGGCAATGGCCACACGCTGCTGCTGGCCGCCAGACAACTGACCAGGGTACTTGTGTGCCTGCTCCGGAATCCGCACACGCTCCAGGTAGTGCATGGCAATTTCCTCGGCCTTGCGCCGTGGCATCTTGCGCACCCACATCGGCGCCAGGGTGCAGTTCTCCAGGATGCTCAGGTGCGGGAACAGGTTGAAGTGCTGGAACACCATGCCCACCTCGCGGCGGATGGCCTCGATCTGCTTGAGGTCGTTGGTCAGCTCCACGCCATCGACCACGATGCGCCCTTGCTGGTGCTCTTCCAGGCGGTTAAGGCAGCGGATGGTGGTGGACTTGCCCGAGCCGGACGGCCCGCACAGCACGATACGCTCGCCCTGGCGCACGTTCAGGTTGATGTCCTTGAGCACATGGAACTGGCCGTACCACTTGTTCACACCCTGCATCTGGATGATGCCTTCGGGGCCAGCAGGCTGCTTGATCGCTTCACTCATTTCGAAACTCCTAACGCTTGTGGCCAGTGTCCAGCTTGCGCTCCAGATGCATGGAGTAGCGGGACATACCGAAACAGAAAATCCAGAACACCAGGGCGGCGAACACGTAGCCCTCGGTAGCCATGCCCAGCCAGGCCGGGTCGGCCGCGGCTTGCTTGACGCTGTTCAGCAGGTCGAACAGGCCGATGATGATCACCAGGCTGGTGTCCTTGAACAGGGCAATGAAGGTGTTGACGATGCCGGGGATCACAAGCTTCAGCGCCTGCGGCAGGATCACCAGCCCCATCGAGCGCCAGTAGCCAAGGCCCATGGCCGCGGCGGCTTCGTACTGGCCCTTGGGGATGGCCTGCAGGCCGCCGCGCACCACCTCGGCGATGTACGCCGACTGGAACAGGATCACACCAATCATCGCCCGCAGCAGCTTGTCGAAGCTCATGCCTTCTGGCAGGAACAACGGCAGCATCACCGACGACATGAACAGCACGGTGATCAGCGGTACGCCTCGCCAGAACTCGATGAAGGTCACGCACACCACTTTCACGGCCGGCATCCTCGAACGCCGGCCCAGTGCCAGCAGGATGCCCAGCGGCAAGGCGCCGACGATGCCCACGGTGGCGATCACCAGGGTCAGCATCAACCCGCCCCACTGGCTGGTCGGTACGCTTTCCAGGCCCAGGTACCCACCGTGCAGCAGGGTATAGGCCAGTACCGGGTACAGCACCAGGAAGCCCAGGCCATAGAAGGCCTTGCGCGGGAAACGCTTGATGAACAGCGGCGCGGCGCCGAGCACGGCAAGCCACACGGTCAGGTCCACACGCCAGCGCAGCTCAGTCGGGTAATAGCCGTACATGAACTGGCCAAAGCGCTGCTGCACGAACACCCAGCAGGCGCCTTCCTTGGTGCAATCGGCGCGCGTGGTGCCGACCCAGTTGGCATCGATCAACGCCCACTGCAGCAACGGCGGCACGATCAGCCACACCAGGTAGAGGGCGAACAGGGTCAACAGCGTGTTGAGCCAGCTGGAGAACAGATTGGCACGCATCCATGCGAGCACGCCGACGGTTTTCACCGGTGGCGGCATATCGGGTTTGAAAACATGGGCATTCACGGGCGTATCCTCACCGCTCGATCAGCGCAATGCGCTTGTTGTACCAGTTCATCAGCAGCGAAATGCTGATGCTGATGGCGAGATAGACACTCATGGTGATGGCGATCACCTCGATGGCCTGGCCGGTCTGATTGAGCACGGTGCCGGCGAACAGCGAGACCATCTCCGGGTAGCCGATACCGGCCGCCAGCGAAGAGTTCTTCGCCAGGTTGAGGTATTGGCTGGTCAGCGGCGGAATGATCACCCGCAGTGCCTGGGGAATGATCACCTTGCGCAGGGTCGGGCCCTCGCGCAGGCCCAGCGAGCGCGCCGCTTCGGTCTGGCCATGACTGACCGAACGGATACCGGAGCGCACGATCTCGGCGATGAAGGCTGCCGTATAGATAGTCAGCGCCAGGGTCAGCGCCAGCAACTCGGGGATCAGCACCCAGCCACCGACAAAGTTGAAGCCTTTGAGCTGCGGCACCTCCCAGCTGACCGGGCTGCCGAACAGCAACACGCTCAGCCCTGGGATGGCGATGAACAGCGCCAGGCCCCCCCAGAATTTGTGGAACGGCACGCCGGTCTCGTCGAAGCGCTTGTTGGCGAAGCGCACCATCAGCACGATCGCGACAATCGCTACTGCCAGGGCCACCACGAATGGCCAGAAACCGTCGGCCATCGACGCACCCGGCATGTTCAGGCCGCGGTTGCTGATGAAGAACATGTCATCGATGTTGATGCTGCCCCGTGGTCCCGGCAGGGTCAGGAACACGGCGAAGTACCAGAACAGGATCTGCAGCAACGGCGGAATGTTGCGGAAGGTTTCCACATACACGGTTGCCAGTTTGCTGATCATCCAGTTCGGTGACAGGCGCGCTACACCAATGATGAAGCCCAGAATCGTTGCCAGGATGACGCCGATGAAGGTCACCAACAGCGTATTGAGCAGGCCGATGACGAACACCCGCGCATAACTGTCGGATTCCACATAGGGGATCAGGTGCTGGGCGATACCGAAGCCGGCACTGCGGTCGAGGAAGTCGAAGCCCGAGGTAATGCCCCGGTGTTGCAGGTTGGTTTGCGTGTTGTGAAACAGGTACCAGCCCAGGCCGACCACGAAGACGATCGTGAGGATCTGGAACAACCACGCGCGCACACGCGGATCGTTAAGGGACAAGCCCTTGGGTGCGCCGATTTGATTTTGCATGAAGTGCCCCGGACAGTAGGGATTCGAACAGCCTGCGGCGGCGGGATGCCGCCGCAGGATGCAGCCATCAGCGCACGGGAGGCGCGTACTGGATGCCGCCGTTGTTCCACAGGGCGTTCATGCCACGGTCGATCTTCAAGTCAGTGCTCTGGCCCAGGTTCTTCTCGAACACTTCGCCATAGTTACCCACTTGCTTGACGATCTGCACTACCCAGTCTTTGGGCAGCTTGAGGTCCTTGCCATACTCGCCATCCGCACCCAGCAGTCGGGCGACATCCGGGTTCTTGGTGGCCTTGGCCTCTGCCTCGACGTTCTTGGAAGTGATGCCCGCCTCTTCGGCATTGAGCATGGCGAACAGGGTCCACTTGACGATGCTGAACCACTCCTCATCGCCTTTACGCACTACCGGGCCCAGTGGCTCCTTGGAGATGGTTTCCGGCAACACCACGTAGTCGGTCGGCGCAGCCAGCTTGGAGCGCTGGGCGAACAGCTGCGATTTGTCCGAAGTCAGCACGTCGCAACGGCCAGACTCCAGCGATTTGGCGCTCTCGTCAGAGGTGTCGAAGGTAATCGGGGTGTACTTCAGGCCATTGGCACGGAAGAAGTCCGACACGTTCAGCTCGGTGGTGGTGCCGGCCTGGATGCAGATGGTCGCGCCATCGAGCTCTTTGGCGCTGGAAACGCCAAGCTTCTTGTTGACCAGGAAGCCGACGCCGTCATAGTAGGTGACACCCGCGAACACCAGGCCCATGCCGGCATCGCGCGAGCTGGTCCAGGTGGTGTTGCGCGACAGCACGTCGACCTCGCCCGACTGCAGGGCAGTGAAGCGTTCCTTGGCGTTGAGCTGGCTGAACTTGACCTTGGTGGCATCCCTGAACACGGCGGCGGCCACGGCGCGGCAGACATCGGCATCGATGCCGACGATCTTGCCCTGCGCATCAGGTACCGAGAAGCCTGGAAGACCGTCGCTCACGCCACACTGGACGAAGCCCTTCTTCTTTACCGCATCGAGGGTGGCGCCGGCCTGGGCAGTGCTCACGGCGCCCAGCGCGGCGGCAGCGGTCAGGACTGCCAGGGTGGTTTTCAACATCTTCATTCACAACCTCCAAATCGCTCTTGTTGTATCGAGCCGGAATTGCACCGCACCCTTTTGAGGCGTATCCGACCCGTATTGGCTTGTTATTGGGTCAATTGGCGCAATGGACTGTTCTGTGACAGCCTTCGCGTGCAGAGGGTGTTACCGTCACGGCCTGCCCTTTGCATCACAGGTTGAGTTGCAAACCGCGTACCAAAATTTCTGGCTGTAGCGTTTAAGCGATCGTCAAGTAGGAAAAGTTGTATCGTTGCGACATTCTTTTTCCGACAATCATTTCCGGTGCTTTCTTTTCACGCACGCCATAACAAGACCCGCACACTTTCGGAGCAGTCATGACCAACCCGCTGATTCTCGAACCACAGAAAACCGCTGACGCCTGTGTGATCTGGTTGCACGGTCTGGGGGCCGACCGTTACGACTTCCTACCTGTGGCCGAATTCATGCAGGAGCGCTTGCTCAGCACACGCTTCATCATGCCCCAGGCACCGACCCGCCCCGTGACCATCAACGGCGGCTATGCCATGCCCAGCTGGTATGACATCAAGGCCATGACCCCGGCCCGTGCCATCGACGAAGCGCAGCTGGAAGAATCTGCCGAGCAGGTGGTTGCCCTGATCAAGGCCGAGCAGGCCAAAGGCATCAACCTGTCGCGGATCTTCCTGGCCGGCTTCTCCCAGGGCGGCGCGGTGGTGCTGCACACTGCCTATATAAAGTGGCAGGAAGCACTGGGTGGGGTGATCGCCCTGTCCACCTATGCCCCCACCTTCAATGACCAGCATCAGTTGAGTGCCTGCCAGCAGCGCACACCGGCCCTGTGCCTGCATGGCGTGCATGACCCGGTGGTCATCCCGTCCATGGGCCGTACCGCCTTCGAGTACCTGAACACCTGGGGCGTCGCTGCCCGCTGGTACGAATACCCGATGGAACACGAAGTGGTGGTCGAAGAACTGAACGATATCCACGACTGGCTGAGCAAGCAGCTGCAATAGGCAGCCTCGCTTGTAGTTGTGGGCGTATTCCGCTACGCCGCGCCCGGATCTTGCATTACACTGCCCGGCGTACATTCCTTAATCAGTTGATGAGACGACCGTGCTCAAAGCACTCAGAAAAATATTCGGCAAGGGAGAGGCCGCGCCACAAGCCGCCGCTCCTGCTGCCAGCGTGACGCCGGAAGCCCGGCCCGCGGCAAAACCGGCCGCACCCCATGCCAACCCCGCCCCCAAGGCTGAGCAACCTGCCGCCGCGACGCCACCTGCCGAACAACCGGCCAAGGACAAACCGCGCCGCGAACGCAAGCCCAAGCCGCAGGCCAGCCTGTGGAAGCCCGAGGACTTCGTGGTCGAGCCACAGGAAGGCAAAACCCGCTTCCACGACTTCAAGCTGTCCAACGAGCTGATGCACGCCATCCACGACCTGGGCTTCCCGTACTGCACGCCAATCCAGGCGCAGGTCCTGGGTTACACCCTGCGTGGCCAGGACGCCATCGGCCGGGCCCAGACGGGCACTGGCAAGACGGCCGCCTTCCTGATCTCGATCATTTCCCAGTTGCAGCAGACGCCACCGCCTAAAGAGCGCTACATGGGCGAGCCGCGCGCGCTGATCATCGCCCCCACCCGTGAGCTGGTGGTGCAGATCGCCAAGGACGCCGCTGCCCTGACCAAGTACACCGGCCTGAACGTGATGAGCTTCGTCGGTGGCATGGACTTCGACAAGCAGCTCAAAGCCCTGGAAGCTCGCCACTGCGATATCCTGGTGGCCACCCCGGGCCGCCTGCTGGACTTCAACCAGCGTGGCGAAGTGCACCTGGACATGGTCGAGGTGATGGTGCTTGACGAAGCCGACCGCATGCTCGACATGGGCTTCATCCCCCAGGTCCGCCAAATCATTCGTCAGACACCGCCGAAAAGCGAGCGCCAGACCCTGCTGTTCTCCGCCACCTTCACCGACGATGTGATGAATCTGGCCAAGCAGTGGACCACCAACCCGGCCATCGTCGAGATCGAGCCGGAGAACGTGGCCAGCGAAACGGTAGAGCAGCACGTGTATGCGGTGGCCGGCAGCGACAAGTACAAACTGCTGTATAACCTGGTGACCCAAAACAAGTGGGAACGGGTGATGGTGTTCGCCAACCGTAAGGACGAAGTGCGGCGCATCGAGGAAAAGCTGGTACGCGACGGTATCAATGCCGCCCAGCTGTCGGGTGACGTGCCGCAGCACAAGCGCATCCGAACCCTGGAGAGCTTCCGCGAAGGGCGCATCACCGTGCTGGTGGCCACCGACGTGGCCGGGCGCGGGATCCATATCGATGGCATCAGCCACGTGATCAACTTCACCCTGCCGGAAGACCCTGACGACTACGTGCACCGCATTGGCCGTACCGGCCGTGCCGGCACCAGTGGTGTGTCGATCAGCTTTGCCGGTGAAGATGACTCGTATCAGCTGCCAGCGATCGAAGCGCTGCTGGGGCGCAAGATCAAGTGCGAGATGCCGCCGGATGAACTGCTCAAGCCGGTGCCGCGCAAGCATCACTGACTTCAGCAGGCTACATGCGCCCTGTGGCGGCGGCCTTGTGTCGCGATTGGGCCGCGCAGCGGCCCCGGGATTTCGGCTTTGATGCGGAGA